>CAMNIA010000007.1 GCA_946540105.1 uncultured Prevotella sp.
TCATCACGTCATCGTACTCCAGCAGGCGCTTACGAATACCGAAGTTGTTCTCTTCAACCTTCTTCTGGGCACGTTCCACCTGTTTGCTAATCATGGGACTCTCCAGCATCTCGCCCTCCTTGAAGCCCAGCTTGTCCATCACAGTAGCAATACGCTCAGAACCGAACAGACGCATCAGTTTGTCCTCCAACGAGATGAAGAACAACGAAGAGCCCGGGTCACCTTGACGTCCCGAACGACCACGCAACTGACGGTCGACACGGCGTGACTCGTGACGCTCAGTGCCGATGATAGCCAGACCACCAGCAGCCTTTACTTCTGGTGACAGCTTGATGTCAGTTCCTCGACCAGCCATGTTGGTAGCAATGGTGACAGCACCCTTGCCATTCGTTGACTGACCAGCCTGAGCAACGATGTCAGCCTCCTTCTGGTGTAGCTTAGCATTCAGAACCTGATGAGGAATGCCTTCACGCTTGCCCGTTTCAGGATTGACGTACATGTCGAGCATACGGCTCAGCAACTCAGAAATCTCCACACTGGTCGTACCAATCAGGGTTGGGCGTCCTGCATTGCGCAGACGAACCACCTCTTCGATGACAGCGCGATATTTCTCGCGAGCCGTCTTATAGATACGGTCGTCCATGTCATCGCGGATGACAGGGCGGTTGGTTGGAATCTCAACCACATCGAGCTTATAGATATCCCAGAACTCACCAGCCTCAGTAGAAGCAGTACCTGTCATACCAGCCAGTTTGTGGTACATGCGGAAGTAGTTCTGCAGCGTGATGGTAGCAAAAGTCTGGGTGGCAGCCTCCACTTTTACATGCTCCTTGGCTTCGACAGCCTGGTGCAAACCGTCAGACCAGCGGCGTCCCTCCATGATACGGCCAGTCTGTTCATCGACAATCTTCACCTCGCCGTCTATAACAACGTAGTCGTCATCCTTATTGAACATGCAGTAGGCTTTCAACAGCTGCTGTAATGTGTGTACGCGCTCAGACTGTATGGCATAGTGCTGCAAGGCCTCGTCTTTCTGGTTGACGCGTTCTTCGTCAGAAAGCTTTGTGTTGCCCTCGAGTGCAGACAACTCAGCAGCGATGTCAGGCAGCACGAAGAGGTCTTTGTCGTTGACTTGATTTGCCAACCATGCAGTACCTTTATCCGTCAAGTCGCAAGACTTAAGTTTCTCGTCAACCACGAAGTAAAGAGGCTCGATAGCTTCGGGCATGCGGCGGTTGTTATTCTCCATATAGGTGTTCTCCGTGTTCTGCAGTCCAGTCTTGATGCCGTCCTCAGAAAGGAACTTAATGAGGGGTTTGTTTTTAGGCATAGCCTTGAACGAGCGGAACAGTGAGAGGAAGCCTTCTTCTTGTAGCTTCTGGTCGTTCTTTTCGCGGCCATCAGCAATCTTCTGTTTTGCCTCAGCCAGATACTGCGTAGCCAGCTGGCGTTGCACACCCACCAAGCGTTCGACAAGCGGCTGATACTCCTCAAACATCTGGTCGTCACCCTTGGGAACAGGACCGGAGATAATCAGAGGTGTACGGGCATCATCAATCAGCACCGAGTCGACCTCATCGACGATGGCATAGTTGTGAGCACGCTGTACGAGGTCGCTGGGCGAAATAGCCATGTTGTCACGCAGATAGTCGAAACCAAATTCATTATTGGTACCGAAGGTGATGTCGGCCTGATAAGCTTTGCGGCGCTCAGGCGAGTTAGGCTGATGTTTGTCGATACAGTCAACACTGAGACCGTGGAACATATAGAGCGGTCCCATCCACTCAGAGTCACGCTTAGCCAGATAGTCGTTGACGGTAACGACATGAACGCCATTGCCAGTCAGCGCATTAAGGAATACCGGTAGGGTAGCGACTAACGTTTTACCTTCACCGGTTGCCATTTCAGCAATCTTTCCTTGGTGCAGTACGACACCACCAAACAGCTGAACGTCGTAGTGTATCATTTCCCACTTTAGGTCATTGCCACCAGCAGTCCAATGGTTATGATAGATTGCCTTGTCACCGTCAATGGTGATAAAGTCCTTTTTGGGGTCTGCTGCCAACTCGCGGTCGAAGTCGGTGGCAGTAACAATGGTCTCCTCGTTCTCGGCGAAACGACGTGCAGTCTCTTTGACAATGGCGAAGACTTCAGGCATCACGTTGTTAAGGGCCTCCTCATAAATTTCGAGCACCTCTTTCTCCAGTTTGTCAATCTGGGCAAAGATGTCGGCACGCTCGTCTATTGGCGTTTCCTCAATAGTTGCCTTTAGTCGTTCTATCTCGGTTTTCTGCTCGTTGGCCGAAGATTGTACTTGTTGTTGAAGCTCCTTGGTGCGTTGGCGCAGTTCGTCATTTGACAACTGCTGCAAGGAAGGATAAATATTTTTCACCTGCTCAACAAAGGGGCGGATAAGCTTGTTGTCACGTGACGCTTTGTCGCCGAACAACGAGCGTAGAAACTGGTTAAAATTCATATTTTATTTATACTAATTTACCTTATTATTATATTACGGGGTGCAAAGGTACGAAAAAAAGTGAAAAGTGAAGAGCCAAAAGTAAAAAAAATACTTTCGTTGTTGATTTTTGAGGCAAAAATGCTTTGAACATGCCTCTCTCTCTGAGGTGGAGTAAGAAAACAAGGGCTTCTCATCTTGTTTGTGTTCGTAAATGGATGTAACTCTGTAACAGCAAAGATAATGCCAAACACCAGAGACCTTCAGCATAACATTGGAACAGACCGCCTATTGCGAAAGCAACGAAGAGGAAGATGTTGAAAATCCAATAACGCGTCTTTCGTTTCTTTAACACTTTCCATAGGAAAAACCAATGGATGGGATTGAAAAACAGAATCTGGAGATTGAGGCTCACTGTGGGGTGCTGGGAAAAGAGCATTAGGAAGAGGACAACACCAAGGCTTCCTGATGACAACATAAGCAGGACATCCCATAAGAGGAATGCTTTCCTGTTTTGAAATTCTATGACAAAGATGATAAGAGAAACGCCCAGCAGTATCAGTCCACATGTGAGGGGAGAAAGGGGGAATCCTGGCTGCGTGATTTGTACCCCAGCAGGAACGGCTATGCGTTGTTCTTTCACTAAGGGGCGAGCGCTTCCAGCAAGAATCCTTGCCTGGTTGAAATCGTTCAAAAGGTTGCCGGGAAGAAACTCTTGCTCCCGTTGGGAAGTATGTAAATCGGCTTTGATGCCCAGGAGCAAATCGTTGCCAAAGCGTGCCCAAGGATGGTCTTTTGTCAATTCGTGGATAGACGCTCTAAACGTTTTTGTATCGCTTTCATTCTCAGCGTATAACACTTTCCCGTTTATGCATTGCTCTATGATGTCTCTTGCCTTTGTAGTGCAATTGTTATAGAAGTAGTTGTAGCGATAGACGGTGTTACCAGGTTCGAGGTTTTTGTCTAACGCCAGCGCCAGTTGAAGCTTCTCTTCGTCAGTCAAGTTTAAAACCTGTTCCGTGACTTTACTGCCAAAACGTCGGTACTCCTCTTTGAACAATCTAAAAGGATAGGCACCTAACTCGTAATCGGTTATGCCAAAGACAAAGCGCAGAATGAAATGTGGTGCATGAAAATTGAAGACACCATAGTTGAACGCAGCATCAATTCCGCCAGGTCGCAAGTCGTGATAACGGATGGCAGTATGACCATATAAACTATAGACCTCGTCATGAGGCTCGCATGTCAGCAAGCTGATTTCGACAGAGTCCATCCGAATCGAATCTGCTTGTTCGACTCCTGCCCATACAGGTGACACAGTAACAAAAAAAATCGCTGTTATGACCCCTCTGAGAGCATTAAAAATGATTTTAAAATGTTTCACGATGCAAAATTAAACTATATTTTCCACTTAACGTGCTTTTATTTCGTTTTTTTTCAATAAATTTGCAGGCTGAAATTGAATTGACTAAATGATAATAAATGAATAAACGAATATTTGGGGTACTCCTGATAGGAATGATTTCCGTTAAGGCGATGGCTCAGGAGAGCAGTACACTGTCACCTTATAGCCAGTACGGATTAGGAGTATTGGCAGACCAGTCATTGGGTTCAACACGTGGAATGGGCGGCTTGTCTTTCGGTGTTCGCAATGGACGACAGATTAACATGCAGAATCCTGCATCGTACTCGGCAGTTGATTCTCTTACCATGCTCTTTGATATAGGAATGTCAGGTAAGATTACGAACATGAAGGAAGGCGGTAAGAGTCTTAATACCAAGACGGGAAACTTCGACTACGGGGTGGCTTCTTTCCGACTTCTGAAAAATGTAGGTCTGGGAGTTGGATTTGTTCCCTTTTCAAGCATTGGCTATGACTACGAAAGCGTCGATAATACCACCTCTACATCAGAAGGATACTCAGGTGACGGTGGTTTCTCACAGCTGTTCTTAGGTTTAGGTTGGGAGTTTGCCAAGGGTTTTTCGGTTGGTTTTAACTTTTCCTACTTTTGGGGAAATTACGACAAAGCGGTGGTCGTTGTTAACAGTGATGCCACAGTCAATATCGTGACACGTTCATACACCGCCTCCATTCATAGCTATAAGCTTGACTTCGGTGCACAATGGCAGCATCTGCTCAATCCGGATAACTTGTTGACAGTAGGTTTTGTAACTAGCATAGGGCATAAGTTGAATGCGAGGGCAGAGGTGCAGACAGTTACGACCAATCCTCAGACGAATACCAGTAGTGCCGAGGCACCCAAGGCTTTGGATAACGCTTTCAGCATGCCTTGGGCGTTTGGTCTCGGTGCTACCTTGTTGCACAAAAATCGTCTGACGGTAGGCGCCGACTACTCTCTGCAGCGCTGGGGAGCATTGGATTACCCCGTCTATGACAGCAGCGGCTACACCATGACGGGCAATTATTATAAAGACCGTCACAAGGTGGTTACGGGTGTTGACTGGATTCCCAACCCCATGAGTCGTAAATTCCTGTCACAGGTGCACTATAGGTTCGGAGTATCGTACGCTACACCTTATTTTAAAATAAAAGGAACCGACGGCCCTTCAGAACTGACAATGAGTGCGGGTTTTGGCATTCCGGTATCACGCTCAATGATTAACATCAGTGGTCAATGGGTGCGTTCTGCAGCAAAAGGCTATATCACGGAGAATACGTTCCGCATCAATATAGGACTGACATTCAACGAGCGTTGGTTTGCTAAGTGGAAAGTTGACTAAGAGGCAAGTGACAAGTGATATGTATCCATATCAGAATAAGGGGAGGGTGGTAGTACTTCTACTACAAGTTTCCTGGTGCATATTATTTATATGTTCATGTACAGAACATAAATCGCACACGGCTCCTGCTGTCCGCGATCGAGATTCCGCATCAATGATGGTGAGCTATGGTGTCAATACCTTGATATCAGACTCAGGCGTCATTAAATACCGCATAGTATCTGAACGCTGGGAGGTAAATACCATAAAGAATCCTTCGCGCTGGATTTTCGAGAAAGGCATTTTTATGGAGCAATATGACAACACCTTCCACATACAGGGACATATTCAGGCGGATACGGCTTGGTACTATGACCAGCAGAAGCTTTGGGAGTTACGAGGACGTGTGTCCATTCGTAATGTCAATGGTCTTATCTTCAATAGTGAAGAGCTTTTCTGGGACGGTATTCGTCATGAGTTTTATTCCTATAAGTTCTCTCGCTTGGTAACTCCCGAAAGAACTTTAGAAGGAACTTACTTCAGGAGTGATGAAAAGATGCAGCACTACGAGGTCAGTAACTCTGTCGGCTCGTTCCAAACCAGCGATATGGAGAACGATGACAGCAGTGCTCAGCAGTCAGGAAACGGTGCGCAACAGTCTGCCGCGCCCAACCAGCCGTCGACATCGGGCACTCAAGCTACCGAAACTCAATCAGCTCCCTCGCAGCGGCCGGCGGCAACGCGTAGGGCAGCGACACAGAAATCAAATTACAAGCCATGACAAATCTTATCATTGGACTTATCATCTCTATGGTGTTCTCGGCCTTTTTCTCTGGTATGGAGATCGCTTTTGTGTCGAGTAACCGTCTACGGGCAGAGATGGACCGTGAGAAAAACGGACTGTCGCAGCGCGCCATAGACGTGTTCTACCACCATCCGAATAATTTCGTGTCGACAATGCTGGTCGGCAACAACATCGCCCTTGTCGTGTATGGCATTTTGTTTGCCCGGATTTTTGATGCCACGCTCTTTGAATCGCTGAGCGACGGTGCACGTGTGACGGCTGACACACTGCTGTCAACGGTTGTCGTCTTATTTACGGGTGAATTCCTTCCCAAGACAATATTCAAGTCAAATCCGAACACGATGCTTACGGTATTTGCCGTACCGGCTTATATCTGTTATGTCGTGCTTTATCCCATTTCACGTTTTGCCACTTTATTGTCGAGAGGTTTTTTGCGACTGACGGGAGTGAAAATTCCGAAAGATATTGAGGATAAGGAGTTTACAAAGGTTGACCTAGACTATCTGGTTCAGTCAAGCATAGATAATGCCAAGAACGATGACGAGATAGAGGATGAAGTGAAGATATTCCATAATGCACTGGATTTTTCAGATACCAAAGTGCGTGACTGCATGGTGCCTCGTACAGAGATTGACGCGATTGACATTGAGGACAGTACGGTAGACGAACTGAAGCAGAAATTCATAGAAAGCGGACACTCCAAGATTGTCGTTTACCAAGAAGACATCGATCACATAATTGGGTATATTCATTCTTCGGAGATGTTCCTTTTGGCATCAGAAAAGATGAAAGAAAAGAATGCAGCAGAAACCCCTTTGACAGAGCTGCGAAGCTTTTTACAAACCATGCCTTATGTACCCGAAACGATGGCGGCAAGCAAGTTGATGCACATCTTCTTACAGCAGAAGAAATCCCTTGGCGTTGTAGTTGACGAGTTCGGTGGAACCAGCGGTTTGGTATCTTTAGAAGATATCGTAGAAGAAATCTTTGGAGATATAGAAGATGAGCACGACAACCAGAAATATGTTGCCCGTCAAATGGAAGACGGAAGCTATCTTCTCTCGGCTCGTCTGGAGATTGAAAAAGTCAATGAGATGTTTGACCTGGAGTTACCTGAGAGTGATGAGTACATGACAATAGGAGGGTTGATACTGCATGAATATCAGAGTTTCCCGAAATTAAATGAGATAGTAACCATCGGTCGTTTCGAATTCAAAATTATAAAAAATACCATGACAAAAATAGAATTAGTCAGGTTAAAAGTGTTGGAATAAGGCATTTTTTCGGAAAAAGATGCTGAAGTTTCAGCTAAATTTTGTAATTTTGTCGGCTGAATCTGAAAAAACAAAAACAAAATAATAAAATAAAGCATTAAAAATGGCAGCAATTGGAAAAATCAGAAGCTGGGGACCAGTACTCGCAACAGTGATTGGTCTGGCCCTTTTTGCATTTATTGCTGAAGAGATGTTCCGTTCTTGTGAAGCAACAGGAAACGAGCGTCGTCAGCAAGTAGGAGAAGTGTTAGGTAAGAAAATTTCGGTACAAGACTTTCAGACGCTGACCGACGAGTTTCAAGAGTACATGAAGGTTGCACAGAATCGTGACAATTTCTCGGAAGATGAACTCAATCAGCAGAAAGATCAGGTTTGGCAACTCTTTGTTTCAAACGCAATTATTGAGAAAGAAGCTGAAAAATTAGGTCTTGCCGTTACGGACGAAGAGATGCAGAATGTGTTGAAGGACGGTCAGAATCCTTTCCTTCTTCAGCCTCCCTATCTGTTTGTCAATCAAGAGACCCGTCGCTTTGATGTCAATCAGTTGACAAAGTTCCTGGATGACTACAAGAAGATGCAGGCTCAGGGTGGTAACTCGCAGATGGCAGAGCAGTATCAGACTATTTACAAAGTCTGGAAGTTCATGGAGAAGGTACTTCGTCAGCAACTGCTGCAAGAGAAGTACAACTCTTTGCTTGCTCAAAGTATGTTGTCTAATCCTGTCTCAGCAAAGATGGCTTTCGATGACCAGAACGTAGAGAGCAGCATTCTGCTTGCTACCGTTCCCTATAGTTCTATCAAGGACGACGAGGTGCAGGTGAGTGACGCAGACCTGAAGGCAAAGTACGACGAGAAGAAAGAGCAGTTCCGTCAGTATATCGAGACCCGCGACATCAAGTATGTTGATTTTCAGGTTTTAGCTTCAAAGGCCGACCGTGACGAATTGATGAAGAGCATGAAAGAAGCCCAGCAACAACTGGAGAGCGGAGCCGCTCCCGCAGAAGCCGTCCGTAAGGCACAGTCACAGATTAGCTATTCTGGTGTTGCCGCTCAGCGTAGCGCCTTCCCCAATGACATCGCTTCTCGTCTTGACTCGCTGCAGGTGGGTCAGGTGACCGCACCCTTCGAGACTGCTTTTGATAACACGCTGAACGTGGTGAAACTCATCAATAAGGTACAGTTGCCCGACTCTGTGGAGTATCGTCAGATTAGCGTTGGCGGAACATCTATGGAAGATGCAAAGAAACGTGCCGACAGCATCTATACGGCGCTTCGTGCCGGTGCTGATTTTGAGGCCATAGCTAAGAAATACGGACAGGAAGGCGCAAAGCAGTGGATGACTTCGTCCATGTATGAGCGTATGCAGACTATTGACCCCGATACGAAGGAGTATATCAACACACTGAATACCCTGGGCGCTGGTGAGTTAAAGAACCTCTCAATGTCACAAGCTTGCATCGTACTGCAAGTGACTAATCGCAAAGCGTTCGTTACGAAGTACGACGTGGCTATCGTTAAGCATAGCATTGACTTCTCTAAGGCAACATATTCTGCAGCTTATAATAAGTTTAGTCAGTATGTCAGCGAGAACAAGACACTGGAGGCTATGGAGAAGAATGCCGAGAAGTTTGGCTACAAAGTTCAGGAGCGTTCAGATCTTTCTAACAGTGAGCATAATGTAGCTGGTCTACGCTCTACTCGTGAGACTATGAAGTGGATTTTCGATGCTAAGGAAGGCGAACTGTCACCTCTTTATGAATGTGGCAACAACGACCATCTGTTGGTTGTCGCACTCACAAAGATTCATCCCGAAGGGTATCGTGACATGGAGAGTGTAAAGGAGAACTTGAAACAGCAGGTTCTTATCGACAAGAAGTTTGACAAGGCTGCCGAGAAACTGGCTGGCGTGAAGGATATGGCTGCAGCCAAGCAGAAGGGCGCTGTTGTAGATACCGTAAATCAGATAACTTTTGCAGCTCCTGTCTTTGTTCAGGCTGCTGGTGCCAGCGAGCCTGCACTGAGTGGCGCTGTTGCCGCTGTAAAGCAGGGTCAGATGAGTCCTGCTGTCGTCAAGGGTAATGGTGGTGCTTATCTCTTCCAGGTTATGTCAAAGAAGCAGCGCGAGGGCGCTAAGTTTGATGCCAAGCAGCAAATGCAGCAGCAGATGCAGCAGGCTCAGCAGATGGTAGGTCGTTTAGCTATGAACGAACTCTATCTGAATGCCAATGTGAAAGACAAACGCTATTTGTTCTTCTAAGAAGTTATTTTAAACAGCATACGCCACGCTGCCATGAAAGCAGTGTGGCGTTTTCAAATCAATATATTGCAGATGGATAAGACAATAGGCATACTAATCAGCATCCTTTCTCTGTTGCTTTTGTCATTACCTGGTCATGCACAAAAGAAGGAGATTGACGAGGCTCAGACTATCATTAAGAGCGGTAAGAAGGTAGAGAAGGCAGAGCAGCTGATGACCGACTTGCTGAAGAAGGATTCTGCCAATCGTAATAATCCCAAAATCTATGCGACGTGGTTTAATGCCGTAGAAATGCTGTACACGCAAGCTAATGAGAAGCTATACCTGAAACAAAAGTACGATACGGCAGCATTCTTCAATCTGACAAAGCGTCTTTTTGACATCGCACTGACGCTTGACTCGTTGGATGCCAGGCCAGACAAGAAAGGTCGCATTAAGCTTTCTTACCGCAAGTCGCACGGCGAAACGCTTCATCAGCTACGTCCTAACTTGTATTATGGCGGTACCTTCCATGTGCGGAAAGGCAAATACGCCGAAGGCTACGACTTCTTCAGCCACTATTTGGATGCCGCTAATGAGCCGTTGTTTGAAAAATACCAGTATAGTACCTCCGACTCAGCAATGTCTCGTGCAGCTTATTGGGCAACCTTCTGCGGCTACCGCTTGCATGATGCCGAAAAAACCTTGCGCTATGCACAGCAGGGAGTCAACTATAAGCCACGTGCGCAGTATGTCATGCAATATCAGTGTGAGGCTTATCAGAAACAAAAAAAACAGACAGCCTATCTCCAATCTCTGAAACAAGGTTTCCGCAGTTATCCGGAGAATCCTTATTTCTTTCCACGTTTAGCCGATTACTATAAAGACCAGGGGCGTAACGACTCTCTCATGGTGATAGCTGATTACGGGTTGAAAATCAATGCTGCGAACACACTGTTCCTACTTGCCAAGTCTATTGCGCTGCTTAACACAGAGCGTTATGACGAGTGTATAGACATCAGCAAACAGATGATAGCTGTTAACGACACATTGCCTGAACCTTATTTAAATATAGCTACATGCTATCTGAATCGCGCCTTGGAGTTGGAGGAGAAAGGGGAACCTCGTAAGTATCGCCAGCAGATACGCCAGCAGTACACTGAGGCCCGTCCTTACATGGAGACGTATCGTAAACTTGTACCTGCCGACAAGAAACGCTGGGCTCCAGGTCTCTATCGTATATACCTGAATTTGAATCTTGGTAAGCAGTTTGAGGAGATAGACCAACTGATGCGCTGAGACTAATCGTCATAAGAAATGCATATACTTGAGATACCCTCCTTTTTCCCTCCTTATGGAGGCTCGTTCTGTCTTGATCAAGCCAAGGCTTTGTCGGCATTGGGTAACGAAGTGCGTATCTTGAGCAACGTACAATTGGGGATTTCCATTGGGTGGAAAGACTATCTCACCTTGCCGTATTTACGCTATGAACACGAAATGGAAGGCATAACTGTTTATCAGTCCTACCAGCGTGGACTTCCCAAGATTATTCGCTTTAACGTCAATCGCTGGGTATCTATCGTACGCTCAATGTTTGGCGACTATGTTAAGAAGTATGGTGTACCCGACATTCTTCATGCCCATTGTGCCAAGTGGGCAGGATTTGCTGCTATGTGCATAGCCGAGGACTATCATATTCCTTATGTTATAACAGAGCATCTGCCTTTGCTGTGGCTGCAAGACGAGTTTGGAAAGGCTCCTAGCAGTGCATGGCAGATTCCGCTTCTTCGAAAGGCATACGAAACGGCAGATATGGTACTGCCTGTTTCTGAGGAGTTGGTTGATGACATCGCTTGCTATTATGGTAAAAACTACCGCTGGCAGTATGTTTCGAACACCATTGATACCGACTTCTTCCATTATCAACCCCGAGAGCCCCGTGAAGGACGCCCGTTCCGTTTCTGTTGTCTGGCTGACTATTCTTATCGCAAGGGATACGACGTGCTTTTCGATGCGTGGGAAGCCATGCAGCGTGAAAACTGCGACGTTGAGCTTTATGCTGCGGGTGCCTTGACCGATGGTTCAGACTGTCGCCGTGAAATATCAAGGCATCACTTAAAGAATGTCAAGACATACGGAAGGATAGGAAAACAGGGTGTAAGAGACTTGCTATATTCGTGTGACGCATTGGTCTTGCCAAGTCGTAGTGAAGTGCAGCCGTTAGTGTTGTTTGAAGCCATGTCAACAGGCATCCCTGTCATCTCCACCGAATGCGTACCCCGATGCTTGCGCATAACCGATGGATGTACGATAGTAGGCATTGGTGATTCTGAAGCTTTGGCTCTTGCCATGAAACAGGTGATGGGTAAACCTTCACCAGACGGTACTGTGCTGTCAGAAAAAGTAAAGTCGCTGGCTTCTCCCGATGTCGTTGGCAGAAAGTTGGTTGCTGTGTTCAGCGAAATAATTTCTTTACGGTGACAAAAGCCTGTCGCAAGCGTAGTCCACACGACCATAAGACGTCGTGGCGCATGACAGCAAAGAGCAATCGGGTTTTATTACTCCTTTGAACTTTCCATCTTTTTTCCAGTTCCATTGTCTCACTAAGCAAAGAAGGTTCATGAAGTCTGAAGGCATGCATTCCTAACGCGAAGACGCGTTGCGAGAAGTATGCTTCAGTCTTTTCGCTGTGTATGTCGTAACGCTGTGCCAGTTGGTAACTCAGCTCCGTAAAACGCTTGGTGTTGCGGTACAGTTTCTCGGAATGTACAGACGAAGAAGCCGACTCGTGCCCGTGGCTGTAGTTGAGTGTGATGTCTGGTAGGAAGGCGATGTTCCCTTGTTGTGCCATGGCAAAGGCGATTTGTAAATCCTCGCAACCATACTCCTTGTTACGAAACATCGTCTCATCGTGTGCCAAAGCATTCTTAATGACATCGGCTTTGTAGAGTGACGTGCAGAGGTGGATGACAGGGAGACTTGTTTGAGTGACAATAGCTTCGAGCATGTCTTTACCACAAGTGACGGGAGCCGTGAATGGCTTTTGGGGGCTAGGCGACACAACTCCTGTTGAATCGTTATAGTATTGCCAGTCGGTATGTACAAGTGTCACATCGGGGTGCTGCTCAAAGACACCAATTTCCTTCTCTAGCTTTAGGGGGTCAATCCAAAAGTCGTCTCCCGCGCAGTCGGCAATGTATCTGCCGCGGCAAGCCAGAATGCAGTCGAAGTAATTGTCGACAATTCCTTTGTTAGGATTGTTTGCTAAGATGCGGATGGTGTCAGGGTGTTTCTTGGCATATTGCTGACAGACAGCAAGCGTTCCGTCAGTCGAACAGTCTTCTCCAATGACAATCTCAAAGGGTACGTGACATTGCTGCATCAAGATGGAGTCAAGCGTACGCCCAATTGTTTTTTCCTGATTGTATGTGATGACAATGACTGATATCGTTGGTTCCATATCTATCGTTCTTTGCTTAGCAAGGGTAGGGTACTCAGTAAAACTGTGCGTCCGAATTTGCTGTTGGTCATGCGGCGGAACCACGTATATTTTTGTGAATAGTTACGGTCGGGCAGAGGGAAGAGGCCTTCATTCTTCAGACCTTCCAATACTTCATTGAGTGCTTGGCTGGAGCGGTTTTGTATGATGACCTGATAGATGTAATCCATGGTGAGCTGAGCTACTCGTCGTTGCAGGGCGGGCTTGTCACTCTGTGGCACTCGGTCCGTCAGATAGTTCAGCCGTGTCAATACGCCTTTGATATCTTCATAGCGCTTGGTCTTGCTTTCTTCGTCTGCAGTGGTAGTGATAGTACCAGGATGCTTGAAATAATAGTATGCTTTGGCGTTTGTTACACATATCTGTTCGGCTCTGATGAGAAGTTGTGGGGTGAATTCTTCGTCTTCATGCCAGATGCCGGGTGTGAAACGCAACTCACTCAGTGTCGTGCGTTTGAAAAGGTATCCACACGCTGTTCCATGAATATTATGGTTTCGCATATATTCCGTTCCAGTTTGCAGGGGCATGTCGTTAAACGTCGTCTGTTCCTGACGCTTACTGGTAAAGTCGAAAACCACCATGTCGATGTCCCTTCTGTATCTGATGATATCCAGACAATGCTCATAGGGTGTCTGAATGAGATGATCGTCGGCATCCACAAACTGTAGATAGGTGCCTTGGGCCATGTCGATGCCTTTGTTTCGTGCCACACTCAGTCCTTGGTTCTTCTGGCGGACATAGATGATGTCGTCACCATACTGCATCAGCCCGTTCATTGGGCTTACATCTGAGCCGTCGTCGATAATGATGATTTCACGTTCAAAGTGACGTAACGATAGTGCCAGTATGCTGTTGATGCACTCACAGAGCATAGGTACTGGCAGATTGTAGTATGTCAGTATAAAACTGACCAAGGGCTGTTGTTCATTCATTTCGCTTGCAAAGATACAGCAAATTGCGGGAAATACCAAAATTATTTTGTAATTCGTAAGAAAATGTGTAATTTTGCAGATGTTTAAGCAGAAAACAGATGGGAGAGCAGAGTAATTCGAACTATCATCATATACTGAAATACACGGGAATCTTCGGCAGCGTACAAGTGCTGACGATTCTTATCAGCCTCGTGCGCAACAAGGTGATGGCTGTGCTTTTAGGGGCTTCAGGTGTGGGTTTCAACTCGTTGATGACCACGATGCAGAACTTTGCTTCACAAGCCACCAATCTTGGCATTACTTTCGGAGCCATTCCCCGTCTGTCGGGCTACTACGAACAGCAGGACAAGCTTAAGATAGAGTATAGCATCATGGTGATTCGTCTGTGGAGTGTCATTGCTGCGGTTCTTGGCTTGTTGTTCTGTCTGATGGTCAGTTCTTTTGTAGACAAGTTGTCGTTTACATGGGGCGACCATACGTTGCATTACGCCATGCTGGGTCTCTCGGTAGCTATGATATCCATCACAGGTGGCGAAACTGCCATTCTGAAAGCCACACGTCATTTGAATGCTTTGGCTCGCATTCAGGTATATACTGCATTTGTTGCTGTGGTCTTGTCATTGCCGCTTTACTATTTTCTAAGAGAGCGAGGTATCGTGCCGGCTATTGTCCTGATAGCTTTCTCCACTATGATGGTAACATTATGGTATTCCTATCGACGATATCCTTTGAGGTTGGTTTTCCGATATAGTCTGTTGACCGATGGAGCTGACATGATACGTTTAGGTTTGGCTTTCGTTTCTGCCGCCGTCGTAGGCAGTGCGTCAGAGATGTTCATTCGCTCTTTCCTGAATGTTGAAGGTGGTCTGCACATTGTCGGTCTTTATAATGTTGGCTTTATGCTTACTATCACTTATGCTGGTATGATATTCTCGTCTTTGGAGACTGACTATTTCCCGCGTCTGTCGGCTGTGCAGAAAGATATTCATATGACAAACGATACGGTAAACAAGCAGATGGAGGTGTCGTTGTTGCTATTGGCTCCCATGCTTGTAGCGCTACTGATGCTGCTCCCAGTGCTTGTGCCCATGTTGTTCAGCAATGAGTTCCTGCCTGTTGTAGCTATGACGCAAGTGGCAGTACTGGCTATGTATTTCAAGGTGATGACGATGCCCGTTTCCTACATCTCGTTAGCCAGAAGCCGTTCGCTGGCGTTCTTGTTCTTAGAGAGCTCCTATTTTGTTGTATTGATTATTTCTGTTGTCGTGGGTTATCGCCTGTGGGGTATATTCGGCACAGGTGTTGCCATTGTGATTGCCCACGTTAGCGAATATGTCTTGACGAATAGTTTCGCCTATTTCCAGTACGACTATCGCTGTACTAAGACCATTTATTGCTATGCTTCGTTTCAACTGTTGATAGGCGTGACAGCGTATGTCATTTCCCTGATATGTGACGGCTGGTGCTATTGGATAACAGAAGCCGCACTGACTGTTGTCAGCACGGCTTATTCGATAAATATTCTGCGTCGGAAGACTCATCTTTGGGAGTCACTGAAGCGGAAGTTTACTCATTCTTAGAAACGGATGTCGAACTCGGCATCAAAGAAATTGTAGTTGTGCTTACTTGCGGTGCGATCGTTGACACGTCCGTACTCAACGTTCAGCTGCATGTTTTTGCAGAAATAGTAGTTGAGACCTACTTCATACATTGTCTTCATACGGTCCCATTGCTTATTGTCGCGATAAGTCTGATAGCGAGCCTTGGCGTGCAGTTTTGACTTGATGACGGGTACAATACCGAAGGCATACCAACCGTCGGCCTTGTCGCCCAAGGCGTAGTTAACATTATTATCATTAGCTTTGCCTGAACCCCATCCCTGGCTGTGTATATATTCTGCACGGAAAGTGTATTCATCCTTGTCGTATTCGGCAGACAGGGCGTAGCGGTTCTTGCGGAGGCTGGCTAGTTCGTTGACAACCTTGCCATTGGCATCGGTGTGTGAGCCAACAATCATGTCGGCACGTGTACCCGTCCATCCAAAGGCACCGATGCGCAGTCCTTCAATGGGCATCACCCACAGACCACCAATGATATCCTTCTTGTTGTCCTTGTCTTTCTGGTTGATGCCTTCACCGTTGTAAATACCTATCTGGTAGTGCAGCAACTCGCGACCTTCGCCGTTCTTAAGGAAGTCGCCCTGCAGCTGGATACCGATGTCACGTCCGCCGCTTGCCTTCTCGCCGGAGCGGTCTCCCAGTCCAGAGAGGTTGTTTATGACCATCGCATAACTATACCATCCCTGTGTGATGGGGTTGGTGGGATTCTCAAAAGTGAAGGCGCGCTTGAACTGTCCAACCTTAATGCGCAGGAATTTATACTTGTTCCATTCAGCAAAAAGGTCAACCAGCATCACCGTAGGGTTGCCAGGTCCTGCATTCGACGACCCTTGTAGCTGTGCACGCCAATTGACATCACCAATCTTTCCGTCAGCAATCAGACGCATCAGTCTCAGATTGAACTCGTTATGCTTGTCACCTTCCTTGTCTTCAGCTTGATATTGGAACATAGCAAATCCGCTGAACTTGATGTTCTTTACCCACGCGGGAATTTCGATGGTAGATTTCTGCTTTTCTGGCTGTTGTTGTTCCGGCTCTTCGGCTTGTGCATGGAGTGCAAATGCAAAAAGCGCTAATGCAAATAATTTTTTCATAGGATTATATTGTTAAGTGTGTAATCTGTTAACGATTCTCTTTCCGTTCCAGTAGCACCACGTTCTCTACATGTGGCGTATGTGGAAACATGTCAACTGGCTGTATCACTTTTACGCGGTATTGCTCGTCCATCATTTGCAGGTCGCGCGCTTGTGTGGCAGGGTTACAGCTAACATATACAATGCGTTGTGGAGCTGCATTCAAAATAGTTTTCACCACGTCTGGGTGCATCCCTGCACGTGGCGGATCGGTGATGATGACGTCTGGTTGTCCGTGCTCATGAATGAAGTCGTCGGTTAGAATATCTTTCATATCGCCGGCAAAGAACAGCGTGTTCTCAATACCGTTCAGTTGTGAGTTTACTTTAGCATCCTCTATTGCTTCAGGTACGTATTCTATCCCAATGACCTTCTTGGCTTTCTTAGCTACGAAGTTTGCTATCGTACCCGTACCAGTGTAAAGGTCGTAAACCAGTTCTTTGCCCGTCAAGTCCGCAAGTTCACGTGCTACGCTATACAGATGGTAAGCTTGCTCTGTATTTGTCTGGTAGAAGGATTTCGGTCCGACTTTGAACTTGAGGTCTTCCATCAGTTCAAAGATGTAGTCTCTGCCTTTATAGACAAGAATTTCCTGGTCGCCAATGGTGTCGTTGCATTTCTGGTTATCTAAGTACATCAGCGAAGTTATCTGTGGGAATGTGTCGGCAATGTGCTTCATCAAGTCTTTTGCCTGTTCGTCACTCTGCGCCAATGATTCTGCAGTTCTATGGTCGTAGTGGAACTGGAAAATAACAAGCCACTCGCCGCTGGCACTATTACGTATAATAACATCGCGCAGCAAACCAACTTGTTGTCGTAAGTCGAAGAACGACATGTTGTGCGTAGTAGCATAGTCCCGCACCGTATTGCGAATCTGGTTGTGAAGGTCATCCATGAGCCAGCATTTCTCAATGGGCAGAATCTTGTCAAAGGCACCGGTAATATGGAAACCGATGGCAGGTTGATCCTTTAAGCTCTGGCTTTCGTCGTGGGGTAGGGCTGTTATTTCTTCATTCGTCAGATACCGTTTGTTAGCACAACCGAAGTCCAGCTTATTGCGATATTCTTGCGTCTTTACGCTACCCAAAATGGGACGCATTTCTGGCAACTGAATCTTTCCGATGCGTGTCAGTTGGTCTAACACCTGCTGCTGTTTCATTTTCAACTGTTCCTCATACGGAATCTGCTGCCACTTACAGCCTCCGCACACACCGAAATGCTGACAGAACGGTTGAACGCGTTTCTTACTGTATTCGTGGAAACGAATAATCTCAGCCTCCATGAACGAGTGCTTCTTGCGACGCACTTGCAGATCGACAATATCGCCAGGCACTGCCCACGGCACAAACACCACCATGTCGTTTACTCTTGCGACAGCCTTGCCTTCTGCTGCATAATCGCTGATGGTGATATTCTCAAGTATGGGTAGTGGTTTCTTTTTTCGTGTCATCTTTTAAATTTTTAATATCCAAGCGTTTCGCCAACTAACACAACGATATGGCGCTCCTTTGGAGAGTTTCTGAGGAAATGGACGTAATTGCAGATGGATTCTGACGAGTTGCAGTTGTGACAAACACCATCCACATGACAGGGGGTCTTTATGTCGAATCGTGCTGCATTGATGGGTGATGCCGTACTTCGTGCCCTTGCAAGTGCTGCCTCTACCGTTTGGGCAACCTTGTTAAGACCAATGATGAAAATGACTTTTTTCGGTCCCCAAGTAATAGCTGCCACACGATTTCCATTGCCGTCGATATTCACGATGACACCATCTTCAGAGATTGCATTGGCGCTGGTCAGGTAGAAATCGGAGGAGAAAGCCTTGAGATATATAGCCTGTTTCTCTTCGGGTGTCTCAACCATATCTCGGTCAAACACTTCGAGCGTTCCTCTGCTTTTTAACGCTTCAGGAATCCCTATGTCACGTACCGTCATCGTACCGCCCCAGGTTACACTACTGCCGTCGACTATCAACTCCGATACCTTCTTTACAGCTTCCGCACTAGTTGGGCAGTAAAACCCCGCGATATGACGGCGCTTCAGATTTTTGATAAGCGTTTGAGCCAATAGCTCATTTCTTTGTTTATTTGGTTCCATGGTAGAAATCGTTATTTCTTTGTGTTTATTCAAACTTGATGCTCTTTGCAGGTTGAATGCGTGAGACGAGATAGCTTGGCGCAATGAGTACAAAAACGGTGACAAGCATGGTGATGATGTTGAGAGCAACGATGAGCGGAATGTTTAATTCTACCGGTGCCTTGTCAACATAGTAGCTTGCAGCATCGAGGGTCACTATTCCTGTGTATTTTTGCAATAGCACAAGACCAATGCCTATCAGGTTTCCGAGTAATAGTCCTGTGCCGATAATGAAAACACTGAACCATAGAAAAGCGTGGCGAATGGTCTTGTTACGTGCCCCCAAAGCTTTCAGAAGTCCAATCATCTGCGTGCGTTCAAGAATGATGATGAGCAGTCCGCTAATCATGGTGAAGCCTGCCACACAGACCATGAGGACGAGAATAATCCACACGTTGATGTCGAGCAACGAGAGCCATGAGAAAATATTGGGATATGTCTCCAGAATTGTCTGAGACGACAACATCTCACCATATTTGTCGGTATGGCGATTAACAATGTTTCCTACCGCCGTTGCTGTCTCGTCAAGCCTGTCAAAGTCGCTCACTTGCAACTCGATACCGCTGCATTGATCTTCGTTCCAGTCGTTGAGGCGGATGGCAGTAGGCAGGTCAGTAAGGCACAGCGTCTCGTCAAACTGTTTCATATCACTTTGATAGATGCCGCTGATGGTGAAACGGCGGGCGCGTACGTCATCGTATGCAATGAAGTAGGCATACACCTTATCGCCGACATGAAGCTTTAGCTGGTTGGCTATCAAACGTGAGATGACGAGGTGGTTGCTGGTATGCTTACTGCTGAAGACTGGTAACTGTCCCTCCTGAAGACATTGACGGAGGAAGTGCAGGTCGTAGTCCTCGGCAATTCCCTTGAAGACTACTCCTAAAAAGTCGCTGTCTGTCTTCAAGATACCCTGGGTTAGTGCATAACGAGATACATGAACGATGTTAGGTGTCTTCTTTATAGCGAGCATCAACGAGTCGCTGACTGCGATGGGGGCAGGTATGGCTGTCTGCTGACTAGCGAAATTGCTAACCTGTATGTGATTACCAAAGCCCACCACCTTGTCGCGAATGGTATGCTTGAAGCCTAGCACGACGCTGACCGTGACAATCATCACAGCTAAACCTATCGCAACTCCGATGGTAGCAATGCGAATTGCAGGACGGCTGACTTGTCGTTCTGAGCCTTCTTGACGATAGATCTTTCTGGCTATAAAGAGTGGGAAAATCAAAGCTTCAATTTTTGAATTACTCCGTACGGTTTGGATAAGCTTCGAGGGCTTTTCCTAACACTATCAGGGCACGCTCAAGGTCTTCCTTCTTCAAGACGTATGCAATACGCACCTGATTGATGCCTGCTCCTGGTGTGGTATAGAAACCAGCGGCAGGCGCCATCATGACAGTCTCACCCTCATACTGGAATTCGGACAAGCACCAGCGGCAAAACTTCTCGGCATCGTCGACAGGCAATTTGGCAACGGTATAGAATGCTCCCATAGGGATGGGAGAATAGACACCAGGAATACGGTTCAAACCATCAATCAGACATTTACGGCGCTCCACATACTCGTCGTAAACATCACGCAGATACGTTTCGGGTGTGTCGAGCGAGGCTTCTGCCACAATTTGTCCTATGAGGGGTGGGGAGAGTCGAGCCTGACAGAACTTCATGACAGCTTTACGTACTTCGGCATTCTTGGTGATAAGTGCTCCGATACGGATGCCACACTCAGAGTAGCGCTTCGAAACGGAGTCGATGAGAATGACGTTCTGTTCTATGCCTTCCAGGTGGCAGGCAGAGATATAGGGAGAGCCGGTATAGATGTATTCGCGATAGACCTCGTCAGAGAAGAGATAAAGGTCATATTTCTTCACAAGGTCACGAATCTGATTCATTTCGCGACGTGTATAAAGATAGCCAGTAGGATTGTTCGGGTTACAAATCATGATGGCACGGGTGCGGTCGTTGATAAGCTCCTCAAACTTCTCGACTTTAGGGAGCGAGAAACCCTCTTCGATAGTTGTCGCTATGGTGCGAATCTTAGCGCCTGCCGAGATGGCAAAAGCCATGTAGTTTGCATAGGCAGGTTCTGGCACGATAATCTCGTCGCCAGGATTGAGACACGAAAGAAAAGCAAAAAGAACCGCCTCGGAGCCTCCGCTCGTGATGATGATGTCGTTGGCAGTAACGTTGATGTTGTATTTCGCATAGTAGCTGACCAACTTTTCACGATAGCTCAAGTAACCCTGCGATGGTGAATACTCCAATATTTTGCGGTCTATTTGTTTCAACGCGTCTAGTCCAACTTGCGGTGTCGGTAAGTCGGGTTGTCCGATGTTGAGATGATAGACCTTAGTACCGCGCTTCTTGGCGGCGGCGGCCAGCGGAGCGAGTTTCCTTATAGGTGACTCGGGCATCTCCAGTCCGCGTACTGATATTTCTGGCATTGTCGTTGTCTAATTTACGTAAATCGAGTGCAAAGGTACAAATAAGTGTGTGAAAAGCAAAAGAAAAACTCAATTTTCTTGCGTTTTTCGGATTTTGTGTGTACTTTTGCAATTCGAAATAGCAAGAATAATGAACTACGAAGAATTATTAGCGGCAAAGAACAATGGAAAGTTGAATCGGACGCAACTCCCCATTGGTGAGTATTACCGAGTTCAGACCGACGGGAAGTGGCGCGGATGTGTGGAAATCCGTCAGGAGCTGAACCAGAGCATTGTTTTTATAGAAGCACTGAAGGCAGAGTGTAGTCGCAATCAGCAATTGGTGAACCGCCACCAGTTGCACTTTACCGCTCAGGAAGAGAATGGTGAGGTGCAGCGTTTGGAAGTTGAAAATGGTGTCTATATTTCAATTCAGCAACTGTTGGATGACACCCCTTCCATTATTGCCCAAAAGAACTTTTTCGACAACATACTGGTGGAGTTAGTTGATATTACGACATATCTGCACAGTCAAGGTATTATGCACGTATGCTTTTCACCTCGTAGTGTGTTTGTCAGAAAGGGCGACAATAGCGTGATGCTTCTTTCCCACGGTTCCTTCTATCTGGGTATGAAGGACCAGAATGAGTTGTATGGTGACGATGCATCTTACGTTGCACCAGAAGTGCTGCAGCACGGAACTATTGACGAGCGTTGCGATGTATATTCCATTGGTCGCTTTATGGAAAATCTTTTTGGTCATAGCGCTATGCCTGTGGAATATAAACAAGCTATCAAGCGTGCTACCAGCCAACTGCCAGAAGACCGCTTTGCCACACCTCAAGAATTGCTGAAAGCTGTGCAGGGCCGTCGAAGCATAATCAAGACGGTTGTGGCATTAGTCATTTCCTTAGTTGTAGCCTTATTCGTAGTGGCTCTGTATTTCGACATGATGCCCGAGACCGAGCAGGTAGAGTTTGTCAAACCCGCCCCTCGTCAAGCTATTGATGATATCATTGACGATGGCTTCGATCCGGCGGAGATGGGTATCACCAATGCCGATTCGCTGTCAGAGGAAGAAAAAGTCTCCATGCGCGAATACGAGGCGAAGGCTGAGGCCATCTTCCGCAAGAACTACGAGAAGGATGCACAACGCATATTAGGTAAAATCTATAACAAGGAAAATATGAGTAATAGCGAGAAGCTGTTCCTCTCAAAGAGTAAATCGGTTATAGAAGAGTTGGTACAGCGTCAGCAGGAACTGGGCGAAGAGGCAGGATTGTCTCAGAAACGTTCAGAGCAGATTGCCAGTGAAATCAACGACCGCATCAGCAACCAGAAGAAAAAAGAACTGGGCGGAACAAATACCCGGGGAATTCAGAAATAAGACTATTAGTGTAACATACGAAATAACGATAAAAATATGAGATCAAGAACTGCAATATGGTTTGAATGCAAGATTGCCTACGAGAAGACAATGGAGGACGGCTTGCAAAAGAAGGTGAGTGAAAACTACGTGGTGGATGCTTTGAGCTTTACAGAAGCCGAGAAGCGTATCATGGAAGAAATGTCGAGCTACATTAGCGGCGAGTTTACTGTAAAGGATATCAAAATAGCTCCATATGGTGAGATTTTCTTCTCAGATGAAGATCTGGCAGACAAGTGGTACAAGGCAAAACTGCAATTCATCACCATTGACGAGAAAACAGAGAAAGAGAAGCGCTCGAACGTCAACTATCTGGTGCAGGCAGGCACGCTGAACGGTGCTGTCAAGAACATTGATGAAGTAATGGGTGGCACGATGATAGATTACGTCATCGCCTCGGTTGCTGAGACGACCCTGATGGACGTCTTCGAATATGGTAAGGACAAGGCATCGGAATAATGTACGACGTTAAGACACATCTGCATGAGGTACTTGACAGTTTGCCACAAGGGGTTCGCCTTGTAGCAATTTCGAAGTATCATCCGAATGCCTATATCCAGGCTGCTTACGAAGAAGGACAGCGCATCTTCGGTGAGAGCCACGAACAGGAGCTACGCCAGAAACATGCTACGCTGCCGCAGGACATACAGTGGCACTTCATTGGACATCTGCAAACAAACAAGGTGAAATATATCGCACCTTATGTGACGATGATAGAGGCGGTAGACTCGCTAAAGCTTTTGCGCGAAATTGACAAGCAGGCACAGAAGTGCGGACGCGTCATTGACGTGTTGTTGGAACTGCATATAGCTGAGGAAGAGACGAAGTACGGTCTGACACCTGCAGCCTGCCGACAGTTGCTCGAAGAGGGTGAGTGGCGTTCGCTGCAACACGTGCGCATCTGCGGATTGATGATGATGGCATCGTATGTCGATGACACAGCACAGATACGTGGTGAGTTTCGCATAGCCAAACAGCTATTCGATGAAGTGAAAGCACGTCACTTTGCTGATGCCGACTATTTCTGCGAGTGTTCGTGGGGCATGAGTCATGACTACCCGATAGCTGTAGAGGAGGGGAGCACGATGGTGCGGATTGGAACCTCCATTTTTGGTCCTCGCGTCTACTGATTTTTTTGTCTTTTTTCCTCTTTCCCCCGCATGCGTCCACTTTTTTTTAGGTGGGCGCACTTTTTTTCTACAATAATCTTTGGTCAAGCGCTTTTTTCTTACTACCTTTGTGCGCAAATTTTGCGACCTAAACCTGAAACAATGAAAATACGTTCCAATATTCTATCAGCTTTTGTCCTGTTGCTCGCCTGCTCTGTCACTGCGTGGGGACAGGAGGAGAAAAGGGAATTCATGGTTTATGATGCCTCGAACGGACTAGCAGACAACAACGCTCAAATCGTGACGTGTACCCCTAGTGGTCGCATCATGGTGTCGACGCTTGGACATATCAACTTCTTTACAGGAGGCGGCTTTATACACATTGACCCCAAAGCCAGCGATGCCTCCCCTCTGCCTGGCTATGCAGGTGGCTATCAGTTAGCTTTCGACCGTTTTAACCATCTGTGGATAAAAAACGACCACATGATGACCTGTCTTGACTTGACCACCGAGAAATTCGTCAGTGACATTCCTGCTCTCTGTAAGAAAATGGGCGTAAAAGGTCAGGTGGATGACTTCTTTGGTGACGGCGAAAGCAATGTCTGGTTCCGCACAGGCCGTCAGTTGTACTCCCCTCATTTGAAAAAGACAATCGCCATTCATTCTGATGCAGTCCTTCAGGAAGTAGATGTTTGTCAGGATACGCTGCTGCTGATGTTCCATGCCGACTGCTCCGTAGTTACTGCCGATCTTCGCACAGGCCGTATGCTACGTCACGACAAAGCATTTAATGATGACTATGCCATGCGCTACTCCAACTTCTCGGAGGTATGCCTAATGGGACATCACTACTTCCAGATTCGCAATGGGGAAGTTGGCTCGTTGCTTCTCTCCTATAATATCAATACACACGTGTGGTCAAAAGTGATGGAGAACAAGTTCCAGATGAATGCACTGCATCCTCGTGGCAACCTGCTGTATATTGGTACGTCGACGGGTTATTTCATCTTCAACAGCAGGACGGGGGAGTCTCGTCTCTATGATAATATACGACTCACCAAAGGGCGTACCAGCGTGCCCCATATCACCTCGTTGGCTTTCGACCTTCAGGGAGGCATGTGGATAGGTACGGAACAGCGAGGTTTGCTTTATGACAAGCCGTTCCATTCCCCCTTCAAGAAATACCAAAAAGGAACCCCAGAGGCCAACTACTACCTGACATTACTCAATAGCTTGCTGGATGAAAATGCGGGCAAGGGTTTGGGTCGCAAAATCAATTGCGTCTTTACCGACAGCAGAGGATGGAAGTGGACGGGGTCTTACTTCGGTCTGGAACTGTCCAAGCCTGATGGTACCATGCAGGTCTTCAACCGCAAGAGCGGCATGCCCAATGAGGTCGTACATTCTATTGCCGAGGACCAACAGCATGACATCTGGATGAGTACAAGTTTTGGAATTTCGCACCTGTACATTCGTGATGGTGAGGTTTATCACATTGAACCCTACACCAATCAGGACGATGTCCCCAACGAGTCATTCGTCAACGGTCGCTCCGTTACATTGGCTGACGGCACCATTATCATGGAGTCGATAGACCACCTGGTAACCTTTAATCCAGAGCACTTCCAGGGCAGTGCCTTTGGCAACATCCCGATAAATCCCTATTTGATACACTTGTCTATCAACGGCAATGAGATAGAGGCTGGTGAAGAAATAGATGGCAAGGTGATACTCGATAAGGCAGCGTCATGCACCGAGCGCATCAACGTCAACTATAACCAGAATTCACTCTCGCTGATTTTTTCGACTCAAAACTACCTTCGTCCTATTCAAACCTATTATCGCGTACGCATCAAAGGCATTCCGGAATATGAGAATTGGCGCATTATGTCTTATGGTCGCTCTGACGGAATGGTCGACAAGTACGGCTTGTTGCACCTTCCGCTACAGAATCTTACCCCGGGACTTTATAAGATAGAAATGCAGGTGTCTATGTGGCCTGAACGCTGGACAGAAGACGTTGCCGTTTGGGAAATCAACATCGAACAGCCTTGGTGGCGCACCACTGGTGTCTATCTGTCGCTGGGTTTGGTGGCGATGATCCTGCTGATACTCAATGTCGTGTTGTACAATCGTAATTTGCGTCTTTCAATCATGCGCCACGATGGTGAGCAGGAAGTGCTGCGTCGCGTCAAGAACTATGCTTCACGTTGTAAAAGCCTGCAGTATGAGACATTAGATGAAGATGGCTGTGCCCTTATCACGTCAGAAGTTGACGCGTTGTCGCCCGCGTTTGTCGATGCCATGTTACGTATCGTTCCCTATGTCAACCAACCAAATCAGCGCTATTTCACGATGTCAGAACTTGCCGGCGTAGCACGAGTCGCCAACAGTTACCTCTATGACATGTTCATTGCCCACCTTGATACGAATCCCCGTCTGCTCATGCTTCCGCTGCGCTTACAGGAAACCGCCACTCAACTGAGAAGTACCGATATGTCGATTGAGGAGATAGCCCAGAAGAATCGCTTCGCCTCTGCCAATATCTTTATTTCAGCCTTCTATCACCGCTACCGACAGACACCACAGCAGTACAGAAGCTAATTCTTGATGCCTCTGTATGCTACGAGTCTCCATGTCCTGCCACCAGTACCTTTATAATATATAAAGGCTTGATAGCGATTCTCTGTCTGGAAGAAGCTACCCTCTGAGGGTGGAATGCTGCCGTCTTCCAATACATATCGGTAGGAGTAGTAACCCTGCTTTTGCATGATGGAAGCGTGGTACTGCTGCTTGTTAGCGTCGTAGTTCATCAGGTAGGTGGCACGTGTTGCATCGTTCGTCCAGTGTCCGTCAATGTATATGTCGCCCTGATAGGGAGCTTGAAGCGTGTAATTCACCCAGACATAGTCGCACGTATAGTCTGACTCCTTGTAATCGCTGTTGCGTATGTAGAAGGCACCGTCGGCGTCAACATCCGTCAGGTAGTTCTTTCGCACCGTGTCAATGAAAGGGTAGGCGAGATAGTTCTTTCCGTCCCAGACGATGCGTTCCACCCCCATCGTCGGATGACTGGTGTCAAGTATCTCAAATTTGTGGTATTCGTTACCGGCAGGAAAAATCAGATCTCTATTGTGCTCCCACGTCAGTCCGCGCCCCGTAATGTAGTTGGGCTTGATGTGACGGCGGGCAGTGTCTTCACACCAGTTCTGCATGACTACTGTCTGCAACTCCTCGTCCACATTGACAACGCGCAGGTCGTTATATTGCAGTGTCATGTTCAGCTGTTGGTGACGTTCGTTATGGTCGATGTCAGTATTTGTGGTGAGCTGCATTCCCAAGTCCATCAGCGGCTCCACGACATAGAACTCCACTTCCAGCACGCGCTCATTGTCCTCGTCCTCGTCATATACCGTCAGTCTATAATTGCCGCTCATCTTCAACTGCACACGGTCGTTGGGCAACCGCAGGTGGTAATGTGTGTAGAGCACCGTGGTGTTGATGGAAGTCTCGTACTCCTCTATCTGATTGTTGTTAAACCCCTGCAGCCAGTCACTTTCGAAGAGCTCTTCCGACTCCCGCCAATCAGCTTCGCAATGTGCTATCCTGTAGGTAAGCCGATGATAGTTGTGCGACAACTCGTCGAAACCGATGTGCAGCTGGTCATTGGAGTTTAACACCATAACCGGTCGGTTCATCCAGTCGCCGTTAACCACACTCGTCAGCGCCTTGAAACGTTCAGAGTAGATACGGTTTCCGGCGATACATGCGGTGGCAGTCAGCCATAGACATAGAGACATCAACGTTTTCATGGGGGGCAAAATTAGTAATAAATAGGCAAAAAACCAAATTTATTTTTGCTATTAAATAAAAATACCTAAAAATCTTGGCGTATTAAAAATATTGTTGTATCTTTGCAATTCAAAGTGAAAATCCAATATTTTATACAATAATACACTTTAAAATTATGAGCCAAAAAAGAGTTTACCTCTTCGGCAACGGTAAAGCCGAAGGTAATGCAAAGATGCGTGAGGAACTGGGTGGCAAGGGTGCTAACCTTGCTGAGATGAACCTGATTGGGGTTCCCGTTCCTCCAGGTTTCACAATCACCACCGACTGTTGCAATGAGTATTATCAGGTAGGTCAACAGAAGATTATGGAGCTACTCAACGACGATGTAATGGCAGCCGTTAAGCACATTGAGACACTGATGAACTCGAAGTTCGGCGACAAGGAGAACCCCCTGTTGGTTTCTGTCCGCTCGGGTGCCCGCGCTTCCATGCCTGGCATGATGGATACCATCCTCAACCTGGGTCTTAACGACGAGGTTGCCGAGGGTATGGTGAAGAAGACCAACAATCCTCACTTCGTCTACGACTCTTATCGCCGTTTCGTACAGATGTACGGTGATGTGGTGCTTGAGATGAAGCCAGTCAATAAAACTGATATCGATCCGTTCGAGGAAATCATTGAGAAGGTCAAGAAAGAAAGCGGTGTCGTGCTTGACAAAGACCTGTCAGTAGAAGACCTGAAGAAACTCGTGAAGCTGTTCAAGGATGCCATTAAGGAACGCACCGGTAAGGACTTCCCCAACGACCCCATCGAGCAACTTTGGGGTGCCATTTGCGCAGTGTTCCGCAGCTGGATGAACGAGCGTGCCATTCTGTATCGTAAGATGGAAGGCATTCCCGACGAGTGGGGTACTGCTGTAAGCGTCATGGCAATGGTATTCGGTAATATGGGCGATACCTCCGCTACAGGTGTATGCTTCAGCCGCGATGCCGCCAATGGCGAGAACCTCTTCAATGGTGAGTATCTGGTGAACGCTCAGGGTGAGGACGTTGTTGCAGGTATCCGTACCCCGCAGCAGATTACGAAGATAGGCAGCCAGCGCTGGGCTGAGCGTGCCGGCATCTCTGAGGCTGAGCGCGTGGCAAAGTATCCTTCTATGGAGGAGGCAATGCCCGAAATCTATGCAGAGCTCAACGGCATCCAGGACAAGCTTGAACACCACTATCATGATATGCAGGACATGGAGTTCACCGTACAGGAAGGCAAGCTCTGGTTCCTCCAGACACGTAATGGTAAGCGTACAGGTGCTGCAATGGTGAAGATTGCCATCGACCTGTTGCACGAGGGAATGATTGATGAGAAGACAGCCATCCTGCGCTGCGAGCCCCAGAAGCTCGACGAGCTGCTGCACCCCGTATTCG
>CAMNIA010000008.1 GCA_946540105.1 uncultured Prevotella sp.
TCAGAATGTGACTGTGGTAAGCATGGTGTCTCTTGATCTTACCTGTACCGGTGAACGAGAATCTCTTCTTTGCACCGGAATTTGTCTTTACTTTTGGCATTGTTTTTAAATTTTTAAATTGTTATTAATAATTGGCGACTACGCATATACCGGGCGCGACGCCATTTCTATCTCCTATCTCCTATTCTTCTTTCTCTGTGAGCTTCTTAAGCGCGTCAGCACTGATTTTGGCATTGGCAAGAAGACCACCGTTGGCAGGGGTATCTGCGTCAACCACGGCGCTCTCCTGTCGTGCAGCCTCCTTGGCCTCAGCTTCAGCAGCTTCACGGTCTCTAGCTTGTTGACTCTTCTTTGCAGCTCCTGCCTTCTTCGGTGCCAGATATAGGAACATCTTCTTACCTTCCAACGAGGGCATTCCTTCTACCTTACCTACTTCTTCCAAGTCATTGGCAAAACGCAGCAACAGCACTTCGCCCTGTTCCTTAAACAGGATGCTTCTTCCACGGAAGAAAACGTACGCACGAACTTTGTTACCATCTTCCAAGAACTCCTTGGCATGTTTCAACTTAAACTGATAGTCGTGCTCATCGGTTTGCGGTCCGAAACGTATCTCTTTCACCTCTACCTTCACCTGCTTGGCTTTCATTTCTTTTTGCCGTTTCTTCTGCTGGTAGAGAAATTTCGAATAGTCAATCAGTCGACAAACAGGCGGATTGGCATTAGGTGAAATTTCCACCAAGTCAACTCCCTGGTCACGCGCCATATCCAATGCTTGACGGGTGGGAACGACGGTTGAACCGTCCTCACCAACAATACGTACTTCGCGCACTCGAATCTGCTCGTTTACGCGGTACTGTTGTTTCATTTTGTCGTTCTTCATCAACTGTTTTTATCGGCTGTTTTTACAAAATCGGCTGCAAAGTTACAAATAAGTGTGCACAAAACCAAAGAAAATGCCAATTATTTTTTATTTTGGCGGTAGAGAGAAGACTCCCTACCGCCATTTTTTGTTTCAGAAAAGACCTTGTCTTTAGTCTTCCTGATATTCAGGACGCAGCTTACGTACGGTCTCGCCGGCACGCCACATTTCCTGATTACGCATAGCCTCAAGTTCTTTCTCCAAGCCAGCGCGATAGTCAGGCTTTGAGTTGGCATCGATAGATATCTGAGCCTCGTTGCCAGTCTTAACAGAGTAGTACAGCCACTCCATGACGGGCTTGACAGCATCGTGGAAACGTGGAGCCCAGTCAAGCGCACCGCGCTGTGCCGTAGTCGAGCAGTTGGCATACATCCAATCCATGCCCTTGGCACCGAAGAGCGGACCAAGGCTCTGTGTGAGTTCCTCAACGGTTTCGTTGAAAGCCTCAGAAGGTGTGTGTCCGTTCTCACGCAACACCTCGTACTGAGCCAGCAGCAAGCCCTGGATGGCACCCATCAGCGAGCCGCGCTCACCAGTCAGGTCAGAAGTAGCTTCACGCTGGAAGGTCGTTTCAAAGAGATAACCTGCACCGATGCCGATACCGAAGGCCAGTGTCTTTTCCTTGGCCCGACCCGAAGCGTCCTGGTAAACGGCATAAGAGCAGTTCAGTCCGCGACCCTCGCAGAACATGGTGCGCAGCGAGGTGCCGCTTCCCTTAGGAGCCACCATGATAACGTCGACATCCTTGGGAGGAACGACGCCCGTACGATCGCTCCAGTTGATAGCGAAGCCGTGGCTATAGTACAGCGTCTTGCCTGGCTTCAGATATTTCTTAATGGTAGGCCAAACCTGAATCTGTCCAGCGTCAGAGAGCAGCATGCAGAGGATTGTGCCTTTCTCGGCAGCCTCTTCGATAGAGAACAGGGTTTTCCCCGGTACCCAGCCGTCAGCGACAGCCTTCTCATAGGTCTTGCCTTGACGCTGTCCGACGATGACGTTGAAACCGTTGTCGCGCAGGTTACAAGCCTGACCAGGTCCTTGGATGCCATAACCGATGACGGCGATGACCTCGTCCTTCAATACTTCACGTGCTTTCTCGAGTGAGAACTCTTTGCTGGTGACTACCGTTTCAATAACGCCACCAAAATTCATTTCTGCCATAATGCAATTCTGTTTTTGAAAGTGATACTTATCCCTTGCGTACCATGCCAGCCCTGCCCGAGAGCCGTCGTCTTGTCAGTCCGCTCCCACCCTGCACGAGGATGCGACGAGGGTTTAACTGAAAAATCGGATGCAAAAGTAACAAATTGGAGTGAAACGACCAAACAAATTAGGATTTTTTCTCTTTTTGTTTGTTTTTTACTACGAATCTTCGTAAATTTGCACCTTAGTTTTAAAGAATGACAGTACACATGAAAATACAACCCACCACCGAGCGCGTCTTCAGCATCTTCCGTGAGCTGAATCAGATACCACGCCCCTCGCACCACGAACAACAAGTAGCAGACTATCTCTGCCAGTTTGCCGAACGTCTGCACTTGGAATACGAACGCGACCAGCAGAACTGTGTCGTTATCCGCAAGCCAGCCACGCCTGGACATGAAGGGGCCGAACCCATCGTCCTGCTGAACCACATGGACATGGTGTGCGTAGGTATGCAGAATCCACTATCCGACCCGATTGATTCCTATACGGAGAACGGCTGGATGAAGGCGCACGGCACGTCACTGGGTGCCGACAACGGCATTGGTCTGTCAATGGCGCTGGCTGTTCTGGAGGACGACACCATCGTGCACGGTCCTTTGGAGGTCATCACCACTACCAATGAGGAGGATGGTATGTCGGGTGCTGCGAACCTGTCAGCTGACTTCCTGCACGGACGAAAGGTCATCAACCTCGACTCTGAAGACTACGACACCATTACCACCGGTGCTGCCGGAGCCACGCTACAGCTGCATCGCATACCCTCCCAGCAGCAAGAGGCTCCTGGAGGTAAGCGCCGCTGGTATCGCATCCGCTTCGAGGGCGGACTGGGCGGTCACTCGGGTGTCGACATCAACAAGGGTCGTTGTTCGGCAGTCATCCCCGTTTGGGCAATTCTGGCTGCTGTCTATAACGAATACGACTTCAACGTTTCGTCAATTCACGTCGGCGAGGCCAACGCCAGCATTGCATCGTCAGCCGAAGTCATTGTGTGCATCCCTTCCGGCGAGGCCTCAGAATTCCTGAAGCAGCAGGAGGAGATGATGAATCAATGGCTCAGTGAAGAATATCCGCAGGACCCCAATATGCACTGCACTATTGAGAAGTGCGAGCGGCAGCCGACAGTCATTGCCCCCAAGGCTTTGGAGGCGCTGCTGACATGTCTGGAACAGACACCGCAGGGCGTAGTTAAGATGAGCGACACCATACAGGGAACCGTCGAAACATCGAACAACGTAGGGCGCATCTCTACGGAGACGGACCACATTCTCGTCTCCACCCACACACGTAGCTTCGTCGATGCCGATATGGAAGCACTGGCACAGGACATAGCAAACACATTCCATTCCTGTGGCGCTACCTCTGAGGTTGTCATGTCAGCCCCCGCCTGGCAGGAGGATCAGCAGTCAGACTTCCTACGTCTGACTAGCGATACCTTCAACGACGTGCTGGGCTGGCGACCACGCATGGTAGCCATGCACTTCGTATTGGAGGCGGGCTTCTTCGTCCAACACTACCCGGGCATCCAGATAGCCAGCATCGGTCCACGCATTGTCGAACCCCACTCTTCCAGTGAACGCGTCCAGCTCTCTACTGTCGACGACATCTGGCGGATACTACTTGCACTGCTCTGTCGTCTGTCGGACATTTCCAAGTGATAATAATTATAACCCTTTGAAACAATGAAGACAAAACAAGTACAATACGAGACAAAAGGCACCTGTTCACGACTTATAAACGTCACTGCCGACGAAAACGATGTCATCCAACAGGTATCCTTCGTGAATGGATGTAATGGTAACCTGCAAGGCATCAGTCAGTTGGTGCGAGGGCAAAAGATTGACGATGTCCTTCCACGACTTAACGGCATTCGCTGTGGTTCGAAGAGCACGTCGTGTCCCGACCAGCTATGCCGCGCCTTGGAGCTGTTGAAGAACGCTCCCCTGGAATAAGATATTACCTCTTAATCTCGATATCGCCCTTTACGTTGTTTCTAATTTTCGTCAGATAACCCTTCATGCCTGCGGCATCTTTCTGGTCGATGATTTCCAGCAATTCCTTCAGCTCCGTCCGAATCTGGCTGACCTGGTCGTGGGTATAGGGGTTAAAGAGGATTTCCTGCAACAGATAATCGTCTTCGTTTAACACGCCCTTTGCTATCTTCATGTGACGCTTAAAGGTAGTGCCAGGTGCGTTCTGATGCTTCATGACGGCCGCAAAGACGAATGTCGACACGAAGGGAATCGACAGCGAGTAAGCCACCGTCTTGTCGTGCTCCTCGAAGGTATATTCGTAAATGTTAAGTCCCAGCTTCTGATATAGGTCTTTGAAGAAGATGCGTCCCATATAGTCACCTTCGCTGATGATGATGGCGTTCTCCTCCGACAGTTGGTGCAGATTGGCAAACGTTGGACCGAACATAGGGTGCGTCGACACATAGCGCATGCCCGTCGTTTCGTAGAAATCCTTCAGGTCGGTTTTTACGGAAGCGATGTCGCTGATGATGCAGTCCTTCGGCAGGTATGGTATGACCTCTTGAAATACGGGAATGGTATATTTCAGCGTAACAGCGTTGATGACCAGGTCGGGTGCGAAGCCACGTATCTCCGCCATGTCGGTAAAGCGCTGACAGTTGTAGGTAAAGCGCATGCGCTTGGGGTCTTTTTCAAAGACAGCCACCTCGTGGTCAAAGCTCAGCAGGTCAATGAAGAAACTGCCCATCTTACCTGCTCCTAATACTAATATTTTCATGCGTCTGCTATTGATTTACGATTTCTATCTGCTGGCGTACACTCTCTTCGTGGATGTTCTCAAACACCTTGGCGACGAATTCGGGCGACATACCCGTCAAGGCACCCTGCACGCCGCGCTTCTCCAGTATTTCGTTGTAGCGCCCAGTCTGCAACACCGTCATGTTATGCTCTTTTTTGTAGCGTCCTATTTCGCGACACACCTCCATGCGCTTGGCGAGCAGTTCCATCAGTTGGTTGTCCAGTTCGTCAATCTTCTTACGCATCTGCTGTATGCTCTCCGTCGTAATGTGTTCGTCGCGGATGACAAGCAGTGACAGGATGTAGTCGAGCACCTCGGGTGTCACCTGCTGACGGGCGTCGCTCCATGCCTTGTCGGGGTCGCAGTGGCTTTCTACTATCAGACCGTCGAATCCCAGGTCCATAGCCTGCTGGCACAGCGGTGCGATGAGTTCGCGCCGACCTCCAATGTGCGAGGGGTCGCAGATAATAGGCAGCTCAGGTATGCGGCGGTGCAGTTCGATGGGAATCTGCCACATAGGAGCATTGCGGTATATCTTGTTGTCGAACGAAGAGAAGCCGCGGTGGATGGCTCCCAGCCGCTTGATACCGGCTTGGTTCAGTCGTTCCATCGCCCCAATCCACAGTTCCAAGTCAGGGTTGACGGGGTTTTTCACAAAGACGGGAACGTCGACACCCTTCAAGCAGTCTGCCAGCGCCTGCATGGCAAAGGGGTTTGCCGTCGTTCGTGCGCCCACCCACAAGATGTCCATATCGTACTTCAGCGCCTGCTCCACGTGCTCAGGTGTTGCCACCTCGGTAGATATCAGCATGTGGGTCTCCTCCTTCACCTGCTTCATCCAGGGCAGCGCTTTCTCGCCGTTACCCTCAAAGCCACCAGGTTTCGTACGGGGTTTCCACACGCCGGCACGGAAGTTATGGCAGCCCTTCATAGCCAGTTGGCGTGCCGTCTCCATCACTTGCTCCTCGGTTTCGGCACTGCAGGGTCCTGCAATGACGAAGGGGCGTTCGTTGTCACTCGGTAAGTTCAGTGGTTGTAAGTCTAATTCCATTGTCTTTATATTTTTATTATTTCTTTATTTCTTCTATTCTGTGAAGTGCAGCTTCCAGCAGCTTCTCCTTCGCACACAGCGAGATGCGAATGTAGCGCTCTCCGTTGCTGCCAAAGATGAAGCCAGGGGTAATGAAGACACGTGCCTCGTGGAGGATGCGCTCCGTCAGTTCCTCCACGTCATGATAGGTGTCAGGGATGCGCCCCCACAGGAACATACCCACCTGACTGGGGTCGTACTTGCAATCCAGCACGTCCATTATCTGTTCGGCATAGCGACGGCGGGCTGCATAGCGTTCAATGTTTGCCACGCGGTGCCACTCGTCGCTGTTGTTATACGCCTCGGCAGCAGCCAACTGGATGCCTCTGAAGGTTCCGCTCTCTATGTTCGACTGCACCTTCAGTATCCACGAGATGAAGGTAGCATTCGAGACGCACATGCCCACGCGCCATCCTGGCATGTTGTGCGACTTCGACATTGAGTTGAACTCTATGCAGCAGTCCTTGGCGCCAGGTACCTGCATGATGCTCAGGTGTTCGTTGCTCAGAATGAAGCTGTAGGGGTTGTCGTTCACAACCACGATGTTGTGCTGGCGTGCAAACTGCACCAGCCGCTCGTATGTTGCACGCTGTGCTCTGCCACCCGTCGGCATGTTAGGATAGTTGGTCCAGAGTAATTTACAATTTATCGATTCACTATTCACAATCGCCTCCAGCTGGTCGAAGTCTGGTTGCCAGCCGTTATCCTCGCGCAGGTCGTAGTTTACAATGTTTGCTCCTAAGAGCTTTGACAGCGATGTGTACGTAGGATAACCCGGATTTGGCACTAACACGCTGTCGCCAGGATTGACGAAGGCCAGCGTGACATGCAGGATGCCTTCCTTCGAACCTATCAGGGGCAACAGCTCCGATGTGCTGTCAACATCCACGCCGTACCACCGCTTGTAGAATCCTGCCATCGCCTGGCGCAACTCGGGCGTGCCCTGCGTGGGTTGGTAGCCGTGAGCGTTTGGCTGGCGAGCCACCTCACACAGCTTCTCTATCGTTTGTTCCGACGGCGGCATATCGGGCGACCCAATCGCCAACGAGATAATGTCCTTGCCTTCGGCATTCAACTGTGCCACCTCCTTCAGCTTACGGCTGAAGTAGTATTCTTGCACTAAGCTTAATCTTTCTGCTGGTTGTATCATAACTCTAAACCTTAAACTCTTAACTTCAATTACGCTGCTTCCCGTCCTTGTATTCTCCCAATATCTTGAAGTCCTTGGTTAGCGGGATGATGGCATCAATACTCTGGCGATAGCGCGTCAAGTCGTCGTACATCACATCGACGTAGAACAGGTACTCCCACTCACGTCCGATGATGGGCAGCGACTGAATCTTCGTCAAGTTTATCTTGTAGAACGACAAGATGGCGAGCACAGCTGACAGCGACCCCTCCTCGTGCGGCAGCGAAAACACGATGCTGGCTTTGTTGGCATCGGTCAGTGGGCGCAACAGGTCTGCCTTCTGAGGCATCGAGCATACCAGAAATCGTGTGTAGTTATGCTTGTTGTCCTCGATGTTGTCTTCCAACACCTTCAATCCGTACAGCCGTGCGGCCTCAGCGTGACAGATGGCTGCCCACCCGTGGTGCTGACCCTCGCTAATCATCTTTGCCGACCCTGCCGTGTCCTCAGCCTCCACGATGCGTAACTCCGGATGGCGCTCCAAGTAGTGGCGCGTCTGCATCAGTGCCACAGGGTGCGAATGCACCTCGGTGATGGTCGACCAGTCATCGTCGGGCAGACAGCAGATGCAGTGCGTAATGTGCAGTTTATGCTCACCTACCACCGTCGTTCCGCTGTCACGCAACAGCTCGTAGTTGTGTAGCAGCGAACCTGCTATCGTATTCTCGATGGCAGCCATTGCTATGGCAGTAGGGTCCTGGCGTAGCGTGTCATACACTTGCTCGAACGTAGCACAACAGATGAGCTGTATCTGTTCACCCTCGAAGTACTGGTGGGCAGCAATGTCGTGGAACGAGCCCACCTGCCCTTGTATCGCAATCCGTTTCATTATACCTTATTTATATATAATATATCTATTCTCAAAAAAATTCCCGCTTTCACTCTTTTGTGAAGCGGGACCTTATTTCATTCAACTTTCAACCTTCAAATTATTTACATACGGCCTTCCGCTTCACAGTCTGCTGCAAAGTAAAAATAAAAGCCGTAAAAGTAAGCATTCCGAATATTCATAACTTCGACTCTTTACGATGTTGATTTCTATACGTTTTTAACGTTTCGCCTGCAAAAGTAAAACATTTCCGTGAAACCTGCAAACATTTTGCAAGAAAAATTGCCCTTTCCCTTACATTTTTATATTTTTGTTGATGATGTTTCAAAAAATAAGCGCAATCAGGGTGACATCCTCTCGGGGTAAATCAATGACTTTTTCCTGACAAACCGTTGACCATCTCCGGGCAGCTCATCGAATCTCTCCTGGCAACTCATTGAATCTCTCAGAGAGAAACGTCGTTTTTCTACCAGCAAAACGTTGTTTTTCTACCAGTAAAACAACGTTTCTCTCAAACCGCCAAAATAAAGCAGTTGATGGCAAGCGACAACCTCCTCGTTTGTCAGCGACAACCCCCTGAAATAATCGCAACAAATCAGGGGGTGAATAAGCGGTATAAAAAAATTATTTCGTCTTTTGCTTTTTTGTCTCACGTTTTTGTATTATCTTTGCATCTTTGTATACAAAATGTGTTTTCGTAAAATAAATATGCAAAATAATATGAGCTGGAGAATCAGAATTCTGTTAGTTGCTATTACATGCCTGATGAATATGACTGCAATAGCAGAAGACAATCTGCACCTGATTAAGCTACAGACGGAAATGTTGAGACTTATCAGTACGAACGATAAGTACAAGTTTACGGAAGTCACCGAGGAACTGAAGGCTGAATGTCTGAAACAGGGCGACGAGCGGTTGTTCTACACTGCCTGGGGAAACCAGTCGACTTACGAGGCTACCCACCAGAACTACGTGAAAGCGGAGGAGATAGCCAATGAGATTGATAACTATGCTGATGACAAGAACAGCTTCTGGGGTAACTATGTAGTGCTGCATACAAAGGCGGTGAATGCGCTTCAGAAGCAGGACTACCATGAGGCTGAGGAGGGATTCCTGAAGGCTGTTGCATTCCGCCACAAGTACTTCCCTGGCGAGAGTGCCGGTGACGACCTGCAGGAGTTGATGAAGATTGCCAATCACCGAAAAGACCAGAAGGCAGGACTGAAGTATGCACGTCAAATCCTGGCTGAGCCCAACGTGGCACCTATCCATAAGGGCAGGGCGCTCTACCGCCTGAGCCAGTTTGCCTTCAACAAGGACAACAAGACGCTCTACGACAGCATATACAATGAACTGATGGCCTTGAAGAAATCTGACGGCATCGGCACCATTGAGCCTGTAGTCGAGGTCAACTACGAGATTATGAAAGGCAACTACGAGGAGGCTCTGCGCCTGTGTAAAAAGCTCTCGCCGGAGAAGCAGGCTGAGCGCATGGCTGTCATCTATCACCGAATGGGAGATAACGACAAAGCCTATGAACAGATGGCGCGATTCAAGAAGATTAACGACTCCATCGTGCTGGTGTCTCATGGCAACGTGGTTGCCAGCTGTTATGTGCAGATGAACAACGAGCGCATGAAACTGGAGCAGAAAGTGCTTGAGGAGGAAACGCAGCGTTGGAAACAACTATTCGTCTATACGCTCATCGGCGCCATCATCATCATCCTTATCATCGTGCTCAGGCAGCACCATCTGCGCATCAAGCGACTAGAGAAGGAGAACGTCCAACTCGGCAAAGACCGTGATAATGCCATGAAGGCCTTCGACATGAAGAATGAGTTCATCACGCATATCACTGACGAACTGCGCGCACCGCTGAATCCTATTGAGGGTTTCTCAGACATCTTGAGCACGAACCAGTATGAGTTGCAACCTGAAGAGCGTGAGGAACTGAGCGGTCTCATCAAAGACAACGCCAAGCGCATCACCAGACTGATTGACGAGATGGCAGAACTCTCATTCTACGAGAGCAAGAAGTCACTGCCTATTGATTATACGCTGTCGCCCAACCATCTTTGCAACCACGTAATTGACGCTATGCAACCGAGTTGTAAGCCTGGCGTCAAGATGGTATATGAATCAAATCTTCACGATGGCTTTGTCGTGCAAACCAACCAGAAAGCCATCATGACTCTGTTAAGACACCTGATAGAAAATGCCATTCATTATACGGACAAGGGTGTCATTACGCTGGCTTGTTCGGAGCATGGCGATATGGTACGAACAAGTGTGACTGATACCGGCAAGGGCATCTCGCCTGAGCAAAGGTCGCATGTCTTCGACACGTTCCGTGAGTTGGGCGAGAACGTCAAACTACAAGGCCTGGGATTAGCAATCTGTAAGAGCATCGTGAACTTGCTTGGCGGTAAGATATGGCTTGACGAAACCTATACGGAAGGAGCACGCTTCATCTTTGACATTCCTAAGGGGAAATAAGACAAAAATGGAAAAGAAGACTTTCGCCGTACTGGGCATGATGTGTGCCGGATGTGCGGCTCGTGTTGAGAAGACGCTCAACCAGACGGAAGGCGTCACGTCGGCAGCTGTGAACCTGGCGGCTAGGACGGCAATGGTGGAGTATGACGAGACGCTGACCTCGCCAGCCCGTTTGCAGGAGGCACTGGGCAAGACGGGTTACGACATGGTGGTGGAGGAAGACCGCAACGTGGAGGCAATAGAGCAACGTGCGCTCCGGACACTCAAAGTCAAGGTGGCGCTGTCGTGGTTCTTCGCCCTGTTGGTGATGGCTGTCTCCATGCACTGGATACGGCTGGGGACGAGCGACGTTGAGAACCAGGTGATGATGATACTGGCACTGCTGAACATCGTGTACTGTGGACGGCAGTTCTATACGAGCGCATGGCGACAGCTGATGCACGGCTCTGCCAATATGGACACACTGGTAGCGCTGTCAACGGGTATCTCCTTCCTGTTCAGCACGTTTAATACGTTCTGGGGCGACAGCTACTGGGGTGCGCGCGGCATTGAGTGGCATACGTGGTTTGACGCATCAGTGATGATTATCACCTTTGTACTGACGGGGCGGCTGCTTGAGGAGCACGCCAAACACGGAACGGCATCAGCCATCAGGGCACTGATGGGACTGCAGCCCAAGACGGCTCACCTCGTCGCTGACGGCTCAGTGGTAGAAGCACCGCTATCGGCACTGCAACCGAAAGACACCATCGAGGTACGCCCAGGCGAGAAGATTCCTGTTGACGGCACAATGCTGTCGGCAACCGACAAGGAAGCGGTATGTCTGATTGACGAATCGATGATGACGGGCGAGTCTGCAGCAGTGGAGAAGCACGGCGGCGACAAGGTGCTTGCGGGCACCATCGTCAAGGAGGGCACACTACGCTTCAGAGCTGAAGAGGTTGGACAGAAGACGGTTCTTGCCAACATGATACGCATAGTACAGGAGGCACAGGGGTCGAAGGCTCCCGTCCAGAGGGTGGTCGACAAGATTGCGCTGGTCTTCGTGCCTGCGGTGACACTGCTAGCTGTACTGACATTCGTGGCGTGGTACGTCATTGGCGGTGAGCAGCTGCTGCCGCAGGCTCTGCTGTCAGCAGTCAGCGTACTGGTTATTGCGTGTCCCTGTGCGTTGGGACTTGCCACACCGACAGCACTTATGGTGGGTATCGGCAAGGCTGCCGAGCATAACATCTTGATAAAAGACGCCACAGCACTAGAACAGATACGCAGCGTCGATGCCATCGTGATAGACAAGACGGGAACGCTGACCGCTAACAGCTCACCGCAAACGGCAGAAGCGCTGAAGCCGCACGCCCGCGAAGCGATGGAACAGCTGCAGCAGGCGGGCATTGAGGTGTGGATGATGAGCGGCGACAAGGAGGAGAAGGCGTGCCGCATAGCACAAGAGGCGAGTATCAGCCACTACCGGTCGGAGGTACTTCCGCAGGACAAAGAAGATCTGGTGCGCGAGTTGCAGGCTGCCGGTCACCATGTTGCCATGATAGGTGACGGTATCAACGACTCGCAGGCGCTGGCACGTGCCGATGTCAGCATCGCTATGGGCAAAGGCACCGACGTAGCCATGCAGGTAGCGCAGGTTACACTGATGGGTGACGACTTGCGGCGCATCCCTGAGGCTATCGACCTGTCACGGCGCACCGTTGGCATGATACGCCAAAACCTGTTCTGGGCGTTTGCCTACAACGTAGTGTGCATCCCGCTGGCAGCAGGACTACCCTACCTCTTTGGACTGTCGTGGCAGATTACGCCTATGTGGGCATCGGCACTCATGGCATGCTCCAGCGTCAGCGTCGTATTGAACTCGCTGAGGCTGAAGGTGAGAAGTTAGAAATAATACGCTTAATTGTCTTCCTGGAACAGCGGGTCCTCAGGCATCAGCATGACGGGCTTCTGCTCGTACTCTTTCAGCAACTTCTCAGAGACGTACTGCTTGCCGATAACCAGTCGGAACATATACTCGCGGAACCAACGGGCAGTCATAATGAGACAGCCCTGCTGACCCCATTCTTTTCCCCAGGAGTTCTCGACTTTCCACTTCAGCGGACGTCCCTCGCCATCAAGATCGACGGCAGTCAGCGTCATTGCATGGGTGGAACCGCTGTCGAAGGTAGAGATGCGTTCAGCCTTGGACATACCAAAGGTGGTGCCAAAGAGCGAGGCATAGTCAAAGTTCTCGGTATCAGCAAAGCCACGTTTGCGGTCGAGCTGCTTGCCTACATCGTAGCTGGTATAGAGTTTGCGACCGTCCTTCAGGGCAGCTATCGCCAGTTGCTCTATCTCTTCCATAGGCAAATTGAGGTACTTCCAGTTGTGGCCGTCATAGCTATGGCGCGAATATTCCACTTCGTAAGTTTTGTGATATTCGTGGCGAGGGTCGTTCATCACCATGATGAAGGTGCCATTGAGCGCACCGCCCACAGTCTCCTGGTAGAACGACTGGGGGGTGTACTTCTTCACCTCCGTAACAGCCTTGCCGTTCTTATTCTTAAAGGCATAGCTGAACTCCTTGACAGGTTCGCCCAGCGTTATCACCAACATGTGGTATATCTCGCTAAGCATCTGCGTCTTACGCTGTTCTATGTCTTTTGCCTTCTTGCCGTCAGCAACCATACGACGCAGTTCCAAGCCCTGCTCGCGCAACTTCGACTTAAGCAGTTGTGACATCTTCGACGTATTATTAGCCGAGTAGGTTTCCGGACGTACTTCGAAAGGCACCAAGCCGTACTTCTCAGCCAAATCGGCAACGCCACAAAAGTTACCACCATCGTTGACGGGATGACGGAAGAAGAACTGCACGCGCTGATCGTCCATGGGTTTGCGTGCTGTCTCAATGACGCCCTGTAACATCAGGTTGGCTTTCTCCAGTTGGTCCCAGAAGAAGAGATAGTCCTGCGAGAAGCGAACTGTCAGTGAGTCGGTACGCTTGGCAAAGTCGCCACGCAGCGCGTTAAAGCCGCTGAACATCCAGCAACGTCCGCTTGACTTCTGGTCGGTGATGGTTTGTTTCTTTGTCTCGACGCTGAAGTAGGTATCGAGTGCACCAGCATTAGCCTGGTTCTTTGACAAACTTTCTATTGAATTAGCTGCCAAGGCATTACGCAGGGCGCGGTCAGAGACAGAAGGTGTATTTTGTTTCTGGATTTCCTGTAGCATCTGTGCAGAAATTCCACCCTGTTTGTTCTGAGCAATTGCACCTACGGCTATACCCAGCATTGTTACAATGAGTACTTTTTTCATAGTATGGTGAAGTTTATTTAATGTGTATTTCTCGCATAGGTTTCTTGGTTGGTACAGCAGTCTGCGTGCCTACGGCACTGTTGGCTGTACGTGCGGCTGTCGAGGCTGTTCCGCCATGGTAGTACTGCAGGGCCTCAGGCATCCACTCCTGAATCTGCTTGATGCGTGTTGCATCGGAGGGGTGCGTGCTCAGCCAAGAGTTGGAACCGCCGCCCGTCGCCTTTGACATGCGCTGCCAGAAGCTGACGGCAGCCTGCGGGTCGTAGCCTGCCATTGCAGCAAAGATGATGCCCAGATGGTCGGCTTCGCTCTCGTGGTTGCGTGAATACTTGGCACTGGCACCCTTGGCACCTAATCCAAAGACGTTGCCGGCGATGGTCTGCAGGTTAGAACTGGCACCAGCACCTGCCAACACCGCACCCAGTGCCTGCGCACCGTATTGCTGGCGAATGGCGGTCGACATCTGTTCAGCAGAGTGTTTCGCAACAGCATGCGCCACCTCGTGTCCAAGCACAATAGCCAGCGACGTCTCGTCCTGCGTGACAGGCAGCAGTCCCTCGTAAACCACTATCTTTCCTCCAGGCATACAGAAGGCGTTAACTTGGTTGTCCTGCACCAGATTGAACTCCCAACTGTAGTTCTTCACCTCCTGACTCAAGCCGTGCGTATTCAGGTAGTTCTCTACGGCGTTTGCTATGCGTTGTCCCACCCGTCTCACCATTGCGGTATTAGCGGCATTGGTAGAGGGTTTGGCAGACTTCATATATTGCGAGTACTGTTCGTTCGACAGACTGAGCACCTTTTCGTCAGACACCATCAGGTTCTGCTTACGTCCCGTAATAGGCACCGTATTTGTCGTGCCGCAACCCACCAGCAGTGCTGTCACAACAGCAAGCAGTACGTTTCTGACACCATTCATGTTTAACTTTATCATTGCAGTTCTTCTATTATGTTTTAACGTATTTCCTATTCCTTTTTAAATAACGTATCTCCTATTTGTTTCAATACGATTATTTCTTTCGGCTTACAAAAGTAGCACAAAATCCGCATCCCACCAAATTTTTTAGGCAAAAAAAAGAGAGGCATTGCCATCACGGCAATGTCTCTCCTAAAACTAAAACTACTAATCTACTAACTACTAAAACAAAACTCTACTTAATACCTCTATTGCGGAGCGTCAGGTTCAGCAACGTCAGATACTTACGATACTGCTCCTCGCTCAGGATGTACTTCATGTAAGCCAAGTCGCGGTTGATAGCCTTGTCGAGCTTCTGGTTGCGCTCCTCGTTGGCATACTGTGCTACGTACATCATCTCAGCACTAAAGCTCTTATGAATCTCGCTGACAGCCTGAATCTGGTCGGTCGAAAGACCAAGTGCCTGGCTCAGCTTGCTCATGTTTACAGTCATATCATATGACTCTACTTTATTAAGATTTGCTGCACTTTCATTCTCAGCAAATGTCATTGTCATGCTCATCAGAGCAACAACAGTTAAAAGAATCTTTTTCATTTTCGTTACCCTTTCTTTTTTTTAGTTTGACTTATTATTATTTTTTATTTGGCGTTGCCGCCGTTTTTTCTTTTTGACGATGCAAAGGTACGACGAATTTTGATACCAAACAAGCTTTTTGATGTTTTTGTGTGCGCAAACAGCCCTTTTCTTGACCTCGGTCAAAGAAATGATGAAATCCTTGATTTTCGTCAAAACGAAGGAAAAACAACCCTTATTGTGTCATATTTCAATTATTTTACGTACCTTTGCCGACAAATTATTATTTAATAAGTATATGGACAACAAGAAAAACAAGTTTATAGCCGTTGCGTACAAGTTGTACACAGGCGAAGGCGACGAAAGGCATCTGGTAGAGGAAACGAAACAAGGACAGCCGTTCAGCTTCATCAGCGGATTCGGATTTGCGCTTGATAAGTTCGAAGACATCATCACCGAGACAGCACAGGGCCAGGACTTCAGCTTCACGCTGACAAAGGACGAGGCTTACGGCGACTACCATGATGATTATGTGTTGGATCTGGAACGCGACGTTTTCAGCATCAACGGACATTTCGACCACGAGCACATTTATAAAGATGCCATCGTACCGTTGCAGAACGAAGAGGGACATCGCTTCAACGGACGCGTCGTGGAAGTGGGTGAAGAGAAAGTCAAGATAGACCTCAACCACCCGTTGGCAGGTGAGACACTACACTTCGAAGGCACGGTGCTTGAAAACCGTGACGCCACAGAGGCAGAAGTTAACCACCTCATGAAGCACCTTGCCGGAGGCTGCGGCTGCGGAAGTTGCGGTGAAGACTGCGGTGGAAACTGCGGCGGAGACTGCGGTAGCTGCGGAGACGACGGGTGTGAACACGAGCATCACCACGAGGGAGGATGCGGTTGCGGTCATTGCCATTAAGGACATAAAGGAGGAGCGATGAACACATTCGGACAACTATTCAGACTGACAACGTTTGGCGAAAGTCACGGAGAGGCCATTGGTGGTGTTGTTGACGGCATGCCTGCCGGTATCGACATCGACATCGACTTCATACAACACGAACTGGATCGCAGACGACCAGGACAGAGTCACATCACCACGAGCAGAAACGAAGCCGACCAGGTAGAACTGCTGAGTGGCATCTTCGAGGGCAAATCAACAGGCACACCCATCGCCTTTATGGTGCGTAACAACAATCAACGGTCGGCCGACTACGAGCAGATGCGCAACATACTACGTCCCTCGCATGCCGACTACACATATCTATATAAATATGGTACGCGCGACCATCGCGGAGGCGGACGCTCGTCAGCACGCATCACCATTAGCCGCTGTGTGGCAGGAGCGCTAGCAAAGATGGCATTGAACCAACTGGGTATCACCATCAAAGCCTATACGTCACAGGTGGGAACCATCGCTCTGGACAAAGACTACCGCCAATACGACCTTTCGCTGACAGAGACGAACATCGTGCGGTGTCCCGACCTGCAGAAGGCTGCCGACATGATACACCTCATCGAACAGGTGAAAGCCGACGGCGACACCATTGGTGGAACCATTACCTGCGTCATACAGGGCTGTCCGCCCGGATTGGGCGCCCCCGAATTCGGCAAGCTTCACGCCCAACTGGGTGCTGCCATGCTGTCAATCAATGCTGCCAAGGGTTTCGAGTACGGCGAGGGCTTCAACGGTCTGCACCTGCGCGGTTCCGAGCAGAACGACCGCTTCATACCTCAAGGCACCGACCTTGCAGGACAGCAGAGCACCATCGCTACAGCCACCAACCACAGCGGTGGCATACAGGGCGGCATCAGCAACGGACAGGATATCTACTTCCGTGTAGCCTTCAAGCCCGTAGCTACCCTACTCCGCCCCCAGCAGACCGTTGACATTAACGGACAAGAGACTACACTGACGGCAAAAGGACGCCACGACCCCTGCGTATTACCGCGTGCCGTACCTGTCGTTGAGGCGATGGCAGCCATCACTATTTTTGATGCTTATTTGACCAATAAAACAGCAAAAATGGAAGAAAAGCGTATCTAAATACAAAAAAAACGCTAAAATCTTTTGCAGTTTAAAAATATTGTACTAACTTTGCAATGCTATTCGGGGTTTGTGAAAATCTCAATACGCTTTAGTTAAGTCTAGTTTAGTTTTTGTGTTGGTTGAGAGCGACCCGTTGGTCGCTCTCAAATTTTTAGGCTATACAGCCCACGATATCACAGACCGACTGGCAGCCGTGCTGGTCAAGCCAGGTGTTGATGCCATCGCGAACCTTCACGGAGACGGTAGGGTCAAGAAAATTGGCAGTACCTATCTCGATAGCTGTAGCACCCGCCATGAAGAAGGCGATGGCGTCCTCGGCAGTACATATACCACCAAGTCCGATGACGGGAATACGGACAGCCTTTGCGACCTGCCACACCATGCGCAGGGCTACGGGTTTGACGGCAGGACCACTCAATCCACCAGTACCGATACTCAGCAGCGAGCGACGGCGCTCTATGTCGATAGCCATACCCATCAGCGTATTGATGAGCGAGACGGAGTCGGCCCCCTCGGCTTCAACGGCTCGTGCAATGTCAGCGATATCCGTCACATTGGGCGATAGCTTGACTATCAGTGTCTTATGGTAGCGCGCGCGTACCGCCTTCACCACGCTGGCAGCACCCTGACAGGTGACGCCAAACGCCATACCGCCGTCTTTCACATTAGGGCATGAGATGTTCAGTTCGATGGCGGGGATGCGCTCCAAGGCATCAATGCGTGCCGCACACTCGGCATAGTCTTCAGGAGAAGAGCCACTGACGTTGACAATCATATTGGTGTCGATGTCCTTGATTTGCGGATAGATGTGCTCGCAAAAATAGTCGACGCCCTTGTTTTGCAGACCTACACAGTTGAGCATGCCACTGGCAGTCTCTGCCATACGCGGATAGTCATTGCCCTCACGGGGTTTCAGTGTAGTGCCTTTGACGATGATACCACCTAACGCATCGAGCGGTACAAGGTCTTGAAACTCAAGACCATAGCCGAACGTTCCAGATGCCGTCATCACAGGGTTTTTGAGTGACAACGAACCTATGTTAACCCTTAATTCTGCCATAACAAACGTTTTACATTAAACACGGGACCTTCCTTGCAGACGCAGAGGTTGCCCTCGACAGTCTTCTCCACACAGCAAAGACAGGCTCCCAGTCCACAAGCCATCATGTTCTCAAGCGAAGCCTCGCAAGCGACACCCTTACTGGTGGCATAACGCGCCACCGCTTTCATCATGGGTGTCGGACCGCAGGTGTAGATATAGTCAAAATGCTCTTGCAGCACGCTATGATTCGTGACAAAACCTTTCTCGCCGGCACTGCCGTCTTCGGTAGTCAGACAGACACGTCCGAACTGTTTAAAGCTGTTGAGCATCAGCAAATCAACAGCCGTACGTGCTCCCAACAGGAACGTGGGTTCAGCCCCCTGACGTTTCAGCATAGCGCCTAAATAGAGTAGTGGAGCTACACCTACGCCTCCGCCAACCAATACCGGTCGGAAAGCGGATGAGGAGGCATGCGTTGTTGCTGCACTGAGCGTAAAGCCGTTGCCCAGAGGCAACAGACAATTTAGCGTGTCGCCGGCATGCAACTGACCCAACCGTCGGGTGCCTTCGCCAATCATGGCAACCATAAGCCACAACTCGTTAAGCGCCTCATCAACGAAACAAATGGAAATAGGACGGCGCAGGAATGTTGTCGCAGAGTGATCGACCCTAGCTTCTACAAACTGGCCAGGCATCATGTGCGGCAGGGGATGATCGTCAGTCAGTCGAATCAGCACGTGTTTTTCGCTAATTCTCTCCACCTGACGAACCTTTAAGTCAAGTAATTGCTTCTTCATAACGGGTGCAAAGATACGAATAAGTAGTGACAATGCCAAAAAATCAAGTCATAAGAATCAAAAGAATATAAATTTAGATGACAGACGTAAAATAATTGCAGCCCCGTGCCAAAGTATCATTTTTTTTTGCTACTTTTGCAAGCGTAATACGTAAAGAAAAGAACCATGCAATACTACAGCACGAACGGCAAAGCGCCTAAGGCCGATTTAAAGAAGGCGGTGGTAAAAGGACTCGCAGAAGACAAAGGCCTCTATATGCCCGAAAGGATAGAGAAACTGCCGAAGGCCTTCTTCGACGACATCCAGGGTATGCGTTTCCAGGACATCGCCTTCAATGTGGCAGCCAACTTCTTTGGTGAAGATGTTGACATGGACGGACTTTCCGACTTGGTGTTCGACACGCTAAGCTTCGACTGCCCTGTCGTTAAGGTAGAAGAGAACATTTATGCGCTAGAGTTGTTCCACGGTCCTACCCTTGCGTTCAAGGATGTCGGTGCCAGGTTCATGGCGCGACTCTTAGGCTATTTCACACGCAACAGCCGCAACAACAAGAAAGGCCAGCTCATCAACGTGCTCGTAGCCACTAGCGGCGATACGGGCAGCGCTGTAGCCAACGGTTTCCTCGGCGTTGAAGGAATACATGTCTATGTGCTATACCCTAAAGGTAAGGTCAGCAAGATACAAGAAAGTCAATTTACGACGTTAGGTCAGAACATCACCGCCATTGAGGTCGATGGCGTCTTCGACGACTGCCAGGCGCTAGTAAAAGCCGCCTTTATGGACGAAGAGTTGAACAAGCACATGCGACTGACGTCAGCTAACAGCATCAACGTGGCACGCTTCCTGCCGCAGGCCTTCTATTATTTCAACGCCTATGCAAGGATGAAGGCACTCGGCAAGTCCGACGAGCTGGTGATGTGCGTGCCCAGCGGAAACTTCGGAAACATCTGCTCGGCGCTCTTCGGTCACGAGATGGGATTGCCCGTCAAGCGTTTTATTGCTGCCAACAACGCCAACGACGTGTTCTACCAGTATCTGCAGACAGGCAAATACGAGCCCAAAGCCAGCATCCAGACGTTAGCGAATGCAATGGATGTCGGCGACCCCTCGAACTTCGCACGCATACTAAACCTCTATAGCCAGAACGGGAAATACTCGGCTGAGGAGACACACCAGCGCATCACCAGTCTGATTAGCGGAGCCACGTACTCTGACGAGCAAATCAGAGAGACCATGAGACAGTGCTACAAGACGACGGGATACGTGCTCGACCCGCACGGAGCCTGCGGCTATCGCGCACTGAAGGAAGGTCTTCAGGCGGGCGAAGTCGGTGTCTTCTGCGAGACAGCGCACCCCGCCAAGTTCAAGGATACCGTCGACAGCATACTAGGTACCGACATTGAGATACCCGAGCGATTGGCAGCTTTCATGAAGGGCGAAAAGCAAAGCGTGGAACTGCCGAAGGACTTCCAGACCTTCAAAGCATATCTGATGAAGCAGGTTTGCAAACGTTAACGTTTTAAAATACGTAAAAAAGATACGTATTCGGAAAATTTTGCGTAACTTTGCACACACTATAAAAAACAACTCTTAAAACATAACACATTTATGAAACCATTAAACAAACACTTCGCTCCAAAGAGCGTTATGCCTGAAAAGGTGATTCAGTTTGGTGAGGGTAACTTCCTCCGTGCTTTCGTTGATTGGATTATTTGGAACATGGACCAAAAGACCAACTTCAATGGTAGCGTTGTTGTCGTACAGCCTATTGACAAAGGTATGGCCGAGTGGCTGAATGGTCAGGACTGCCTGTACCACGTCAACCTGCAAGGTCGTGAGAACGGCAAACCCGTGAACACCCTGGAGCGTATCGACGTCATCAGCCGTGCACTGAACCCCTACTCACAGAACGATGCCTTTATGGCACTGGCAGACCAGCCCGAGATTCGTTTTGTGATTTCAAACACCACAGAAGCCGGTATTGCTTTCGACCCCGCATGCAAGCTGGAGGACAAGCCCGCTTCTTCATATCCTGGCAAGTTGGTTCAGCTACTGTATCGCCGCTGGCAGACCTTCAACGGCGACCCCACGAAGGGTCTCATCATCTTCCCCTGCGAACTCATCTTCCTGAACGGTCATGTGCTGAAGGACTGCATCAACAAGTATATTGAACTGTGGCAGCTGCCCGCAGCCTTCAAGAAGTGGTTCGACGAGAACTGCGGCGTTTACGCTACCCTCGTTGACCGCATCGTGCCAGGCTTCCCCCGCAAGGAGATTGCCGAGATTCAGGAGAAGATTGGTTACCGCGACAACCTCGTCGTACAGGCCGAGAACTTCCACCTCTGGGTCATCGAGGCTCCGAAGGAAGTCGCCAACGAGTTCCCCGCTGACAAGGCTGGTCTGCACGTTCTCTTTGTTCCCTCAGAGGAGCCTTACCACAAGCGCAAGGTTACCCTGCTGAACGGTCCGCACACCGTGCTCTCGCCTGTTGCTTTCCTGAGCGGCGTCAACATCGTCCGCGATGCTTGCAACCACGAGGTCATCTCGAAATATATCCACAAGGTACAGTTCGATGAGCTGATGCAGACGCTGGATCTGCCTATGGACGAGCTGGAGAAGTTTGCCGGCGACGTGCTGGAGCGCTTCGACAACCCGTTCGTCGACCACCAGGTGACGAGCATCATGCTGAACTCATTCCCCAAGTTCCAGGCTCGCGACCTGCCCGGCGTGAAGACATTCCTGGAGCGCAAGGGCGAACTGCCTAAGGGCTTGGTATTCGGTCTGGCTGCCATCATCACTTACTACAAGGGTGGCAAGCGTGCCGACGGCGTAGAGATTGTTCCCAACGACGACCAGAAGATTATGGACCTGCTGAAAGACCTCTGGGCAACGGGCGACACACAGAAGGTTGCCGACGGCGTACTGGGTGCCGAGTTCATCTGGCAGGAAGACCTGAACAAGATTCAGGGTCTGAACGCTATGGTTAAGCAGTTCCTCGACATCATCCAGGAGAAGGGTATGCTTGAGGCTGTCAAGACCATCCTGTAAACTAACAAATCATTGACTAGCAAGTAGCAGAACAGCTACTTCATCACACCGGAGCCATATACTTTTTACCGTAAGAGTATATGGCTCTTCTTTAGCAACAAGAAGAAAACCGACATGACCCGCAAAGAGCGATATCAATACATCTTGAACTACTTTCGCCAGCAGATGCCCGAAGTACAGACGGAGCTGGAGTTTGGCAGCGTCTTCCAACTGCTGGTGGCTGTCATCCTCAGCGCACAGTGTACCGACAAGCGCATCAATCAAGTGACACCCGAACTGTTTCGCCATTTTCCTGATGCCAAGACGATGGCGACGGCTGAAGCGGACGACGTGCTGGAATACATCAAGAGCGTCTCCTATCCCAACGCGAAAGCCGACCACCTTATAAAGATGGCGCGCATGCTCGTAGAACGACATAACGGTGAGGTGCCTGAGGACATGAATCAGCTGCTGGATCTGCCCGGCGTGGGTCGAAAGACGGCAAACGTCATCCAATCGGTAGCTTTCGGCAAGTCAGCAATGGCGGTCGACACCCATGTCTTCAGGGTCAGCCACCGGCTGGGACTGGTATCGCCGAAAGCCGACACGCCATATAAGGTGGAGCAGGAACTGGTGAGAAACATACCCGCTGAGGACATTCCGCACGCCCACCACTGGTTGTTGCTGCACGGACGGTATGTCTGCACCTCTAGACGTCCGCACTGTGAGAAGTGTGACTTGCAACCGGTGTGTCCAGGCAAGACTGTTGCTCACATATAAGTCTTCAGATGTTCCAGAATCACACGGTCATAGCCATAGACATCGGGCCACGTGCGTAGCTCGCCCGTCTCGTCGGGCCACAGCGTGTTATAAATAATATAAAGCGGTACGTGAGGCTTCACGGGAACATAACCTATCAACTTATGTTCTTTCTCGTTGCTGTGTGCGCGCAGATAGGAACGTCCGCGGTCGGTCTCGGGCGCGATATCCATGGAGATGCGGATGCGGTCCAGGAGCCATTCGTCAGGATTGTCCAACACGAAGTTGGCAAGTTCGAACGGTTTGGCGACACGCACACAGCCGTGCGAGACGGCACGCGTCTCACGCTGGAACACGCCAGGACTTGACGTATAGTGCAGGTAGACGGAGAAAGCGTTCTTGAAACGGAAGACGATGCGTCCCAAGGAGTTATGCGACCCGCTCTGCTGTGCGATGCGATACTTGCCGCTGAGCATCATCTCGCGCGATACCGACTGGACATCGACGGTCTTGTTTGTCGACTTGTCGTAAATATCGTAATGGTTGCGGGCGAAATAAGCCGTATCTCCCACGTGTCGGACTACATCCTTCTCTATGATGCTCTTGGGAATCACCCACTGCGGATTGACCTCCATCCACTCTACAGCACTTGTCAGCAACGGCGTCTTTGTTGCCACAGCACCACAGGCAATACGCATGTCGAGTACGGCATTGGCATCGTCGTAGGCATAGAGATGGAAAGCAGGTATATTGACGACGATACGCTTGCCAGACTCTGGTACAGACTGCTGCAGGCGCCAGCGACCACGTTCCATGTTGCTGATGATGCGGTTTCGCTCGTCGTCGGTTGTGGCACGAATGAGCATCGCTTTCAACTGCAGGTAATACTTATCTGAGGGTTGTATCTGTCGGAGATATTCGGCAATGCTGCCGTTTTCCACCTTGCTGAGCACCAAGGAGTCGTAGGATGGCGGCGCTGTCTCCATTGCGACATCAAACAAGCCGCGGTAACGCAAGATGCGACGTGTGGAGTCCTGCTTCTCGATGTCTAGGTTGTTAAATATCCGACTGGGGTTCGTAAAACCATAGCGCTGTCCGTAGGTATAGCGCAGACAAGCCTTTGTCAGGTGGTATTCAAGCCGTGCTGCCAGCTGGTTGATGTCATCATCGTCACTGAATTCCAAGTTACGCAGTTTCTCCCTATCGCGTTCAGCCTCAGCGACATAGAAGGCAGACTCGGCGAACCCTAACTCGCTGACGGTGTGCAACCACGCCAACAACGAGTCGGTACGGCTGTCAATGCCGAAGCGGTCAATCCACAACAGATGGTCGGTATGGCTATAGAACTGGCGTGTCTTCCTGTCCGCGGCAACGGTAGAAAGGTCGGCAGAAGACAGCTGGCGCAGATGTTCCCGAACTTGCGATACGTCGAAAACAAAAGCAGGCGCTTTCATGTCTGAAAACGCCTCCATTTCTATCTCCTTGTCAGAATAAGCATCATGCTGGGTGCAAGCCCCGATAACTACTACCGCAAAGCATAACGCTATCAGCGGATAGATACCTTTCTGACGACTTTTCCTATTTTGAGGATGTAGCAACCTTTGGGAATATTAAGTTCGACTTTCTGAGAAGGACTCTCAATCTTTACAGACATGATGCAACGTCCCGTCAGAGAAACGACTTCCAATGTCTGCCCCTGTGCACCACTGATATATACGGTCTGTTCGTGTACTGTGATGTTGATGTCGTCATCCATCATCTGCTCAATGCCTGGAGCGACGGTTACAGCCGTCACCACAGAGGGTAACACCAGCAGCATGACACATGTCAGGGAACATATAAGTAGTATTTTCTTCATAAGCATATACATTATAGACCGATGCAAATTTACGAAAATTATTTGTTACATCCAAATTTTTAAGAAGAAAAGTGCACTTCAGACCTTAAAAACTTGCAATTCGCTAGTCAGAATGCTGTTGGGGAACACCGTTTTTGCCTCGTTGAGCAGCACTTGTTCGTCTTCGTAACGTGAAGAGTAATGCCCCAAGAGCAACTGACGTACGCCTGCATCGTGAGCGACCTGCGCCGCCTGCCGTGCTGTCGAATGGTAGTATTTCTCTGCCAACTGCAGGTTATCCTCTCCGTAAGTGCTTTCATGATACAAGGTGCTGACTCCCTTCAGACACTCATGCAGCCGCGGCATGTAGCGCGTGTCACTGCAATAGGCATAGCTGCGCGCAGGCTCCGCCGGCAGCGTCAGCTTGCTGGCGGGAACGACTTCACCGTCGGGTGTCGTCCAGTCATGTCCTGCCTTGATGTTGTAATACTGACTGACAGGCACCTGATAGAAATCTGCCACGTCGCGGCGTATATGCGGCAAGGTAGGTTTCTCCCTGAACAAATAGCCGCAACACGGAAGGCGATGGTCCAGCGGTATGGTCTCTACAGTCAGCGAACGGTCTTCATAGATGACTTGCTGGAGCGTGGTGTCTACGGGTATGAACTGCACCTCAAAATCCAGGTCTCTGCAGAAAGTGAGCATTTGATGCTGCAGGATGAGTCCCAGTGATATCGGTCCGTAAACTGTCAGCTTGGCAGTACGTCCTAACAGGGCAAAGGTACTAATCATACCTATCAGTCCGAAGCAATGATCGCCATGCAGATGGGAGATAAAGACAGCGCTTATCTTCGTGAAACGCAATCGCGTGCGGCGCAGCTGAAGCTGTGTCCCCTCGCCACAGTCAACGAGAAACAACTTGCCACGCACCTCGACGACCTGCGCTGAAGGGTAATGCTTCAGCGTAGGCAGCGCGCTGCCGCACCCCAGGATATGTACTTTGAATGGTTCCAAAACTACGCTTTCAAGGTGATGGCTTGCGCCCGTCAGATTATCATGTCTTCTGTGGATGCCTCCTCCAGCTTGATCTCGTTGCCGTAGCCTTTCTTCGGGCGCTGGCGCGAATATTCGTAGGTGTCTTCGGCATTCTTGTAAACCAGCGTGTCAGGACCCAGCGCGACAATGTCGTAGAAGTAGGTATCCTCGGTTCCTGCAGCGTCCTCTTCAACCTGCATGATTTCGAGCTGACCGCGTACCAGTCGCCACGTGCGATAACTTATTGTGGGCTGGTCTATGCTCTCAGCAATGCCGCCCTCCTTGATACGGATGCCAACCTCATCGCTGCCATCCAGCGGGTTGGGCATCACCCAGTTGCCGAGCAGGGTGGTTTCGTTGATTGCCATCAGCGCCTCTTTCCCTTTGCCTACAGGGACTACTGCCATGCGGTCGCCCGTCTGTAAGCCACCATACACGTGGCCTTCATCATTAGCTGTAGAGATGTCGAATACCAACGTATCGCCAGTGTCGGTAATGAGCTGCAGACTATTCATCGTCGTCTCTTCACCAATCAGTCCGTAAACGGTAGGGTCGGCATTGGCGTAGTCGGTAGAATCGCCATTGTCGAAAGGAACCTGCTGGGTTTTGCCACCACAGCTGACTATCGTCAAGACAGCAGCAGCCACGATTAAAAATACACTAACTCTTTTCATATTACCAGTTTTTTCTGTTTTTCTACTTTTCACGCTGTTGTTTCTTGTCGCTTGGCCTCATTCCACAGAGCATCCATCTCTTCGAGCGTCATCTCGGTGAGGGGTTTGCCTTGCTTGATGCTGTGCTGCTCTATGTAATTAAAACGACGAATGAACTTCTGATTTGTCTTCTCCAAGGCGTTGTCGGGATTGAGTTTATACAACCTGGCAGCATTGATGACAGCGAAGATGAAGTCGCCCAGCTCTTCTTCCGACCGTTGCCGGTCATCGCGCCGCAGCTCCGTCTCCAGTTCCGCCATCTCCTCACGCACCTTCTGCCACACGTCGCCGCGGTCTTCCCAGTCGAACCCAACGTGGCGGGCTTTGTCTTGTATGCGATAAGCCTTGATGAGCGAAGGCAGCGATGCGGGCACCCCTGCCAGCACGGTCTTATTTCCGTCCTTTTCCTTCTGCTTTATCTGTTCCCAGTTGTCAAGCACCTGCTCCACGTTGCTTACCTTGCTGAATGCACGCTCTTCGGTCTGCTCGCCGTAAGGTAACGGACGCGGATTTGGAGCGCCCACCTGCGAGGGATGATACACATGCGGATGTCTGAATATCAGCTTGTCAACCAGCGTGTTGCAGACATCAGCTATATCAAATTCCTCCTTCTCTTCACCTATTTTGGCATAAAAGGCTACATGCAGCAAGACATCACCCAACTCCTTGCAAATCTCATGCTCGTCATCCCGCATCAAAGCGTCGCAGAGTTCGTAAGTCTCCTCGATGGTGTTAGGGCGCAGGCTCTCGTTTGTCTGCTTTCTGTCCCACGGACATTTTTCGCGTAAGGCGTCCAACACATCGAGCATGCGTCCGAAGGCCGCCATCTTTTCTTCACGAGTATGTTTCTGTATCATTGTCTTCTGTGCTTATCTCTTTTTCCTTTTCAACTCCAACTTCGGAATCTTAATGACCTGGCCCTCTTTCACCTGAGGGTTGCGTGGAAAATCGTTATAGACTTCAACGTAGCACTGCATGTCAGGTCCCAGATGGGCTCGGCAAATGCTGTAGAACGTCTGTCCGGGCAATACGGTGACTTCTTTCTCTGTACCGACAATGCGATAGGCGCCCAGTCTTACGCGCTCATCCTTTTCTGCATAACGGTCGGGGGCAGCCGGCTTCGTTTCAGGGACTGCCGGTTTCTCTTCAGCTGCCGCGGGCGTTTCGTCATCGGCTTCCGTTTCCATCGTCACCTCTTCCTGTATGCTGTCTTCCTCCGCCACATAGACGGTATCAGTCACGACAATGGTATCAGCGGCTGCCACCTGCTGTCTGGTTCCATACTGATACCCTCCCCAGCACGCCAACGCCATGAGCAGGAGTATGCCCAGCGCAGTCAATAGCCACTTGCGCCAAGGCGTCTCTGCGGGTTCGTCTTCGTCAGGCGTCTCTGAGGGTTCGTCTTCGTCAGGCGTCTCTGAGGATAGGTCTTCTGCCAACTCGATGATTGGCTCTTCAGCAATAACCG
>CAMNIA010000009.1 GCA_946540105.1 uncultured Prevotella sp.
TTATAGTTTATTGAAAAAAGAAAACGCTACTACTCATCAACGAGCGGTAGCGTTCAAAAAGCCTATGTTTAACTAAAAATCCTTTTCTATGAGAAATCCGGCTCTCACCGGAGGCCTGTCTTTCGACAGGAATATATCAAATATACTAACCTTCATTTAAGAAAAGAAAGTTATGAGCGTTTCACAACGACCACTGTCTTAAACACATTTAAAACTTTCTTTTTACCAATAACTAAAAACCTAAAACTATAAATATTACTACTAACCTAAAACAATCTATTAACCAAAACTCTGACTTCACTTAGTCAAAGTGTCAATCGTTCTGATTGACGATGCAAAGGTACGACGATTTTTTGGTTCCTGCAATACTTTTCACCGCTTTCGTTTCGAAAAAGGGCTCATTCTTGACCTAAATCAACCTTTTGTGTACGAAAACAATAAAAAATACAACCTTTTCTCGGCTTTTCCTCGTCATTACAAATAAAAAGTAGTACCTTTGCTATCAAAATAGAAATGGCATGCGCGTACTTATAGTAAATACTAGCGAGCGTGCGGGTGGAGCAGCCGTAGCGGCAGGCCGCCTGTTGGAAGCCCTCAACAACCACGGCGTTGAGGCACGCATGCTGGTACGCGACGCTTCTGGCACCCATCCCCGCGTCGATGTTCTGCCTCGCCGTTGGCACCAGTGGCTGCGCTTTGTGTGCGAGCGGCTGACCATATTCCCATTTGTCCATTTCCGCTATAGCCGCCTTTTTTCTATTGACATAGCTAACACCGGTGCCGACATCACACGGCTGCCGGCTTTCCGCTGGGCCGATGTGGTACATCTTCACTGGGTTAATCAGGGCATGCTCTCGCTCAATGACATCCGCCGCATCCTTGACACGGGGAAGCCTGTCGTTTGGACTATGCACGACGTGTGGCCCGCCACAGCTCTGTGTCATCTGACGTTGGACTGCCGACGCTTCGAGACACAATGTTGTCATTGTCCGTTGTTGCCTGGTGGCAATGGATACGACTTGGCAGCGCGTGTCTGGCGGCGCAAGCAGCGTATGCTGGCTGGGCACCACGCTACCTTCGTGGCCTGCAGCGAATGGCTGGCTGGGGAGGCGAAGCGTAGTGCACTGCTTGCCGGACAGACCATACTCAGCATTCCCAACCCGCTTGATACCTCCGTCTATCATCCGCTCGACAAGACGGAGGCACGCCACACCGTTGGACTGCCACTCCACGGCAACGTCATACTCTTTGTGTGCCAGCGCGTCGACAACCCCAACAAAGGCATGCAGTATCTTGTCGAAGCATGCCGGCTGCTGGCCGCACAGCACCCCGACACGGCGGAAACGACAACGGTCGCACTGCTTGGCGGACATGCCGACGAGGTGGCTGCACTACTTCCGTTCCCTGTCTGTGTGCTGGGCTATGTCAGCGACGAACGGCGCATCGTCAGTATCTACAATGCTGCAGATGTCTTCGTTCTGCCTTCGCTATCAGAGAATCTGCCCAACACCATTATGGAGTCCATGGCCTGTGGCGTACCGTCGGTGGCTTTCGGCGTGGGCGGCATCACCGAGGAGATTGACCACGGCATAAATGGATACGTGGCACGCTACAAGGATGCAGCCGACCTGGCGAACGGACTCCACTGGGTACTCTACGAAGCCGACCGGCAAGCGCTCGCGGAGGCTTGTACCGACAAAGTGCGACGCTGCTATTCGCAGGCGAGCGTTGCCAAGCGTTATCTTACCGTCTATGAGAATATCCATCGTCACCATCACGTATAATGCCGCCCGCAACTTGCAGCGTACGCTCGACAGCGTAAGTCAGCAGTCGTATAGACTGTTGGAGCACCTCATTATTGACGGTGTCTCCAAAGACGGGACGCTGTCTATGGCCCAGCATTACAAAGAGACGGCTGACTATGAAGTCGTGGTTAAGTCGGAGCCCGACAAAGGACTATACGATGCGATGAACAAAGGACTGCAGAAGGCAACGGGCGACTACATCGTGTTTCTCAATGCTGGCGATACGTTACATGATGCCGATACACTCAAAAATGTTGTCACTGCAGCAGGAAAGCAGACATCGGCACTTCCTGCTGTCATCTACGGCGATACTGCCATCACCGATTCAGAAGGACATTTCCTGCACCTTAGAGCGCACCGCCCACCAGAGGCGCTCTCGTGGCGGAGCTTCAAACAAGGAATGCTGGTTTGTCATCAGGCTTTCTATGTGAGGACGGACATTGCCAAACAGTTTCTTTACAATTTGCAATTCAGACATTCTGCTGATGTCGACTGGTGTATCCGTGTGATGAAAGAAGCCGCACGGCAGGGCTTGCCGCTTGTCAATACGCATAAGGTGTTGGCGAATTTTGAAGAAGGTGGCAATACGACACAACATCATCGCTCTTCGCTGAACGAGCGCTTCCGTGTGATGACAATTCACTATGGCCTGTTGCAGACCATTGGCCTGCATGCCTGGTTTGTCATCCGTGCCTTGTATAGGCGGTTGTATAAAAAGGACACCAGATGATGAAGAACCTGTTTCGTAATAAGGGAGATCGTAATCTGCTGGCTGCGATTCGTGAGGGCAGACAGATGACACAGCGCGAGAAGCTGTGGCTCATCGTCAGCCTGAGTATTCCCAGCATTCTGGCACAGATTTCCGCTACTGTCATGTTCTTTATCGATGCTTCGATGGTTGGTCATCTAGGGGCGCAGGCTTCTGCCGCCATCGGACTGGTAGAAACGACTGGTTGGCTGATGGGCGGACTGGGAAGTGCGGCCTCGATGGGATTCTCCGTACAAGTGGCTCATGCCATTGGAGCCAACGATATGAAACGAGCCCGCAGGGTGTTGCGCCAGTCGTTGGTGTGCTGTGTGCTGTGGAGTCTGACCATTACGGCAGCAGCCATTTCCGTCAGCGGACGTTTGCCCTATTGGCTTGGAGGTACCGACGAGATAGCACACGACGCGACACTCTACTTTATCATGATAGGAGTGTTTGGCGTATGCTTCCAGCTGTCGGGTCTTGCAGCCTCGATGCTGAAGTGTTCTGGCAACATGAAGATTCCCTCGGCACTCAATATCAGCATGTGTGTCATGGATGTCGTCTTCAACTATATCTTCATCTATATTTGTAACCTTGGCGTGTTAGGCGCTGCCTTGGGAACTGGGGTTGCTGAAATGATTACCGCAGGACTTATGCTCTACTTCCTATTGTGGCGCTCTGATATATTGGGAATCTTTAAGTCCTCTTCAAATCGTCAGTCTCTCAGATGGTTTGACTTCAAACCAGAGGCTGATGTGGTGCGTAATGCGTTTAGTATTGGCGGACCAATGGGGTTGAACCATGTGCTGATGGGGTCAGCACAAATCGTGAGTACCCTTATTGTGGCTCCCCTGGGAACGGTAGCGATTGCCGCCCACTCGTTGGGTATTACGGTGGAGAGCCTTTGCTACATGCCGGGTTATGGCATTGCTGAGGCTGCTACCACGCTGGTAGGACAAAGCTACGGATCGGCGAAACGGAGTCTGTGTCAGTCTTTCGCACGCATGTCGGCAGGGCTGGGCATCGCCGTTATGACGGTGATGGGCGTGCTGATGTGGCTGTTCGCTCCTGAACTGATGAGTATCATGACACCTGTCGACGAGATTATCAGTATTGGTACGGAGTGCCTGCGCATCGAGGCCTTTGCCGAACCGATGTTTGCGGCTGCCATTGTCTGTAACGGCATCTTTGTGGGTACTGGTGACACGCTACGTCCTGCATTGATGAATCTGTTGTCGATGTGGGGCGTGCGCCTGACACTGGCTGCCCTGCTGGCTGTCAGCTACGGTTTGCCTGGCGTTTGGACCGCAATGGCTATCGAACTCACCTTCCGTGGCCTTATCTTCTTGGCACGTCTGTTTCATGGAGGATGGATGAAGCGCTGAAATAAGAGAAAAAAATAAGTGCAGTCTACGAACCCCTCGCCAACTGCACTTTAAACTTATCAATAACTAAAAACCTTTTGCTTTCTCTAATTACCTTAAGTTTACTAACACCTTAAAAACTTTACTACTAACTTAACTAACAAACTTACTAACCTAAAAACTACTAACTAACCTTATATCTTTACTTGTATGTTATCCTTTACGGTAATCTTTTTTACCTTATTTATACCTATCGGTTGTCTCTGAAAACATCTCTTTGTTTCTTTTGACACTGCAAAGGTACGATGTTTTTAAAAACCTGATGCGATTTCTTTTCTTTTTTCGCAAAAAACCGACTTATTCTTGATGCAAATCAAGTGATTGTGTTCGCACACATGCTATTTGTGCCCGCAAACAACACCTTTTAACACTTTGTTTCCTCTCGTGTCATTTCTTGTTCGACCAGATTGGTTAGCTCTACAAATTGCTCGATGGTGAGCTGCTCAGGGCGCAAGGTCAGCGAGAGTAGGGTGCTTTGTTCTGTGAGTCGGGCATTGAGTGCCGACAACGCATCGGCTGACAATAACTGTTTGAGAGAAACGCGAAGCATCTTGCGGCGTTGGTTGAACACCGTCTTAACGAGACGCTTGAAGAGTTGTTCGTCACATCCCAGGTGTTGTACAGCGTTACGTGTCATGCGGATGACGGCGCTTTGTACCTTGGGAGGTGGATTGAAGACGCTGGGCTCGACAGTGAAGAGGTATTCCACGTCATACCAGGCTTGGATGAGTACCGACAGAATACCATATTGCTTATTGCCAGGTTTGGCTGCCATGCGAACGGCGACTTCGTGCTGAATCATGCCCGTACAGCAGGGAATGAGGTCGCGGTTGTCGAGCATCTTGAAGAAAATCTGCGAGGAAATGTCGTAAGGGTAGTTGCCCGTCAGTACGAATTGGGAACCTTCGAAAACGTGCGTCAGGTCCATGCGGAGAAAGTCGCCCTCGATGATAGGCGTGATGTGGGACGTTGCTTGTTCGGCGGGGACTGTCTCCAGATGCTCACGGAACAGCGTGCCTTTTAGGTATGCAACACTTTCCTTGTCAATCTCGACGACCTTGAAAGGACGTGGTTTCTTCATAAGATACTGCGTCATCACACCCATTCCTGGTCCGACTTCCAACACGGGCAATTCGCCATACGGCTCGTCAACAGTATCGGCAATTCGCTTCGCTATAGAGAGGTCGGTTAAGAAATGTTGACCGAGGTTTTTCTTGGGACGTACTTGCTTCATGGATGCAAAAGTAGTAAAAAAGAGGGGAAAAGCAAAATTTATTGGCACATTTCTTTTAGCGCAGGATAGCCTAAGCCTTCCATAAGCGCGTCCCAGTTGGCAGGTAAATCAATGACTACGGTAGAGAAACCGCCGCCAGGCATGGTCTGCACCTTGTTGCGCGAGGCATCGCCAGTGATGAGAAATGCCGTTGCGCCTTTCTGCATCGTGGGGATAGTGAGACGCGTATAGATACAAAAGGCGGGGATGCATCACGTGACACATCCCCGTTGTTGGTTATTTACAATTATTGAAGATTCTTACTTCATCAGTACCTTTGCGTTCTTGCAAATGTACATGGCCTCGTAGGCTGCGAAAGCCTCAACGGCAAGTGTTAACATTGTGTACATCATCTTGTTTTCCTTTCTCAATCTTTTGTTGTTATCCTTAATTCTTTTTGTCCTTTTGACGTTGCAAAGGTACGGAGTTTTCGCTTCTTTTGGTTCATTTCTTTTCGTGTTTTGGCAAAAATCAGGCTTTTCTTTGACTATTGTCAACAAAAGTTGCTTTTCTTTGATTTGTATCAAAAATATTTTTCGTACCTTTGCAAAGGTTATGAAGTTAGGAAGTGTCATATTGAAGATTCTGATGCCGTTGCTGCTGGGTGCCGCAATACTTTATTGGATGTATCGCGGAGAAGACTGGCAGCAGATTTGGCATGTGATGACAGGAGAAATGGACTGGACGTGGATGCTGCTGTCGTTTCCTTTTGGCATCATGGCACAGCTGTTTCGGGGCTGGCGCTGGAAACAGACACTGGAGCCAGTTGGCGAGAAGCCACGCTTGTCGGTCAGCGTGCATAGCATCTTCCTCTCATATGCCGCTTCGCTGGTAATTCCAAGAGTTGGAGAGTTTACGCGGTGCGGGGTTTTGAAGCGCTATGACGGTGTTGCATTCTCCAAAGCACTGGGCACCGTAGTTACCGAACGCGCCATCGATTCGCTGTTGGTCATGGGTATTACTGCCTGTGTGCTGCTGTTGGAGATGAGCACCTTTGGCACCTTTTTCCGTCAGACGGGCACTGACCTCAACAGTATTCTGAGCCGATTCTCTTTGGCAGGTTACTTTGTTGCGGCTGTGTGTGTCGTTGCCATCCTCATCCTGTTGCACTTCCTGTTGCGCAAGCTCTCTATATATAATAAGGTGAAGGCAACACTGAAGGGTATCTGGCAAGGAGTTATCTCACTGAAGGACGTGCGCAACATCCCACTCTTTACGTGCTTCACACTGGGCATCTGGCTGAGTTACTTCCTGCACTACTACCTGACCTTCTTCTGCTTCGACTTTACCGCCGACCTCGGACTGGGATGTGCGCTGGTAACCTTCATTGTTGGAAGCATCGCCGTCATCGTACCGACTCCTAACGGCGCAGGACCCTGGCATTTCGCGGTGAAAACCATGCTGATACTTTATGGTGTCGCCGACGAGAAAGCACTCTACTTCGTACTTATCGTACATACCATACAGACGATGCTGGTCATAGCCCTCGGTATCTATGCGTGGCTGGCATTGTCGTTTACAAAAGTGAAAGTATAAATCCTAAAAAAGAGATACTACAATGAACGAAATTCAAAACCTAAATCCGCAGTGCATCTGGAAAAACTTCTATGCACTCACTCAAGTACCGCGTCCAAGCGGACATCTGGAAAAAGTACAGCAGTTCCTTCTCGACTTCGGCAAACAAGCAGGTGTTGAAACCTTCAAGGATCCTGCGGGAAACATCGTGATGCGCAAACCCGCTTCGCCAGGCATGGAGAACCGTAAAGGTGTTATCCTGCAGGCACACATGGATATGGTTCCGGAACGTGACACCGAGTCAACACATAACTTCGAGACAGACCCAATACGCCCATGGATAGACAACGGTTGGGTAAAGGCGAAAGGTACCACGCTGGGTGCCGACAACGGTCTGGGCGTAGCTGCCATTATGGCGGTGATGGAAGACAAGACCCTGAAGCACGGACCAATAGATGCACTTATCACCCGCGATGAAGAGACGGGAATGTATGGTGCTAACGACCTGCCTGAAGGTGAGCTGCAGGGCGATATACTGATGAACCTCGACTCCGAGCATTGGGGAAAGTTTGTCATTGGTTCGGCTGGTGGCATAGACATTACTGCTACATTAGATTATCAGGAAGTAGATACCGACCCAGAAGATGCTGCCGTGCTGGTTTCCTTGAAAGGACTGCGCAGCGGACATAGCGGTCTGGAGATTCACGAAGGACGCGCCAATGCCAATAAACTGCTGGTGCGCTTTGTACGCGAAGCCATAGAGCAGTTGGAGGCACGCCTCACGAGTTGGCATGGTGGAAAGGTGCGCAATGTCATTCCGTATAAGGCAGAGGCAGTGCTGACACTTCCCAAGGAGAACATTGACGCACTGGCTGAATTGGCTGAAGACTGGCTGGAAGACTTCAACAGTCAGTATAAGGGCATAGAAAGCGATATCAAGTTCAGCGTGGAGCAGGTGGCAACGCCTGCCAAACAGGTTCCGGTGGAGATACAAGACAACCTCATCAACGCCATCTACGCCTGTCATGACGGCGTAGTACGTATGATTCCGTCTTATCCTGATGTCGTGGAGACATCGTCGAATCTGGCTATCATTGACATCGAGGGCGGACATGCTGTCATCAAAATCCTGGCACGTTCCAGCCGCGAGGATATGAAAGACTACGTTGTCAAGATGCTGGAGAGCTGCTTCAACATGGCAGGTATGAAAGTAGAGACGGCAGGCTCGTATGGCGGTTGGGACCCCAATCCGGAATCGGAAATCCTGCACTTGCTGCTGAAGAATTATAAGAAACTGTTCGGACAGGATGCCATCATACAGGTGGACCACGCCGGTCTGGAGTGCTCAGTCATATTGGGTAAGTATCCACATCTGGATGTTGTCTCCTTTGGTCCTACCATGAAGTCTCCTCATACCACCTCGGAGCGTGCCCTCATCGAGACTGTTGCTCCTTTCTGGCAGTTGCTGAAGAAGGCGCTCGAGGATATTCCCGCGAAGTGATGAAAAAAGACAAAATGCAGATTTGTTTGGCAAATCTGCATTTTTTTTATGCCATCGAGCTGCGTACGAAGGCACTTACGTTCGAAAAAACTAAAATATATTTGGTTTTTTGCTCACTTATTCGTACCTTTGCAGCCGAATAAACCAAAACAAGTAAAAAATTATGGACGATTACCCGGCGGAAACTTTTAAGAAGTAAGGCTGGAGGAACGGCAGGCACAACCGCTAATCCTCTTGCCGTTTGTCAATTAGAAAAAGGATTAGCACAATGAAGACTTACTGGAACACCCAAGGGGGCTTGAGCCAACTTCAGGAGTGGCAGCCCAATTGCTGGATACAAATGACGTGTCCCACAGAGGAAGATCGGCAGATTCTGGAAGAACAGTTCGATATTCCTGATTACTTTCTCTCCGACATCAGCGATACCGATGAGCGTGCCCGTTATGAGTATGACGACGGCTGGATGCTCATCATCCTGCGCATACCTTATGTAAAGGAGGTGCGTTCACGTACTCCTTATACTACCGTCCCGCTTGGTATCATCCATAAGCGCGATGTGACAATTACCGTCTGCTACTACGAGACGAACATGATGATAGACTTCGTCAGCTATCAGCAGAAGCGCGGCGAGGGTTTTACCGACTATGTGGACATGATTTTCCGCCTGTTCCTCTCCTCTGCTGTCTGGTATCTGAAACGCCTGAAGCAGATTTCAATGCTGATAGACAAAGCCAAGCGTAACCTGGACCGTGAAGTAAACAATGAAAGCCTGATAGGGCTCAGCCGTCTGCAGGACTCACTGACTTACTTCAACACTTCCATCAGAGGTAACGAGACGCTGCTCTCGAAGTTGAAGTTCAAACTACAGATAGACGAACTGGATGCTGACCTCATCGAAGATGTCAATATCGAGATGACCCAGGCCCGCGAGACCACCAGCATCTATTCCAACATCCTTGAGTCGACAATGGATACCTACCAGTCAATCATCAACAACAACATGAATACCATCATGCGTACGCTCACCAGCGTCACCATCATCCTCATGTTGCCCACGTTGGTAGCTTCGTTCTTCGGCATGAACCTTGTCAATGGTATGGAGAATAATCCTGTAGGATTTATTGTCGCTATCGTGCTCAGCATCATCATTTCGGTGCTTTCTTGGGTCTTTTTCCGACACAAACGACTCATTTAGTTCATTTTTTTGCCAAAAAATTAGGTAGTTTCAGAATTATTTACTAATTTTGAAGCCCATAATGTATTTATGCGAACTAATCTCAAACATGAACTAAAGTATTTTTTAGATGATGGACTCTCAAGAAAATGCTCTTCAGGAAGAGCAGAATGTACAGGAAACAGCCACAGAGCGCAAGCAGTATGAAACGAAGAAAGACGTGCTGGAGCGTGTGCGTGAAATAGCGCACGGCAGCGAGGCACCACAGAAGGAGGAGGTCGACTACCTGAAGACCGTCTTCTACAAGTTGCATGTTGCCGAGCGGGAGGCACAGTTGAAAGCATATATTGACGGTGGCGGTGACCCCGAGCAATATCAGATTACGGCAGACCCTGACGAGGAGGCTTTCAAGGCCGAAATGGGCGTTATCAAAGAAAAGCGTCAGCAGCAGATGCGCCTTCTGGAGCAGGAGAAACAGCAGAACCTGGAGCGTAAACTCGCTATCATCGAAAAGATAAAGACGATGGTTACCTCACCCGAGGAGGCCAACAAGTCATATAAAGAATTCAAAGCGCTGCAGGAAGAGTGGCGTGAAATAAAGAACGTCCCTGCTGAGAAGGCTAACGAGTTGTGGCGTAACTACCAGCTCTATGTCGAGCAGTTCTATGACCTGCTGAAACTGAATAGCGAGGCTCGTGAGTATGACTTCAAGAAAAACCTTGAAGCCAAGACACGTCTTTGTGAGGCCGCTGAGAAGTTGGCTGATGAGCCCGATGTCATCAGCGCCTTCCACCAGTTGCAGAAGCTACATCAGGAATACCGCGAGATAGGACCCGTAGCGCGTGAACTGCGCGAAGAGATATGGCAGCGCTTCAAGGCTGCTTCTACGGTTATTAACAAGCGTCATCAGCAGCACTTCGAAGACCTGCGTGCCAAGGAGGAAGACAACCTTGCACGCAAGACGGAACTCTGTGAAAGGGCTGAGGCTATCTGTGCCGAGGAGAACAAAGGCTCAGGCGACTGGGAGCGGCATACCAAGCAGATTATCGACTTGCAGACGGAGTGGAAGACCATAGGGTTTGCTCCGCAGAAGATGAATGTTAAAATCTTTGAGCGTTTCCGTGCTGCCTGTGACGACTTCTTCGGTCGTAAAGCGCAGTATTTCCGCACGTTGAAGGAACAATTTAAGGAGAATGCCGACAAGAAGCGTGCCCTGATAGAAAAGGCTAAAGAACTGCAAGACTCTACCGACTGGAAGTCGACAAGCGATAAACTCATCAACCTGCAGCGGGAGTGGAAGACCATTGGCATGGTACCTAAGAAATTGGGAGACCAGCTATGGGAGGAGTTCCTGGGCGCTTGCAACAAATTCTTCGAGGCGCGTAATGCCGCAGGAGCGAATACACGCAGTGACGAGCGCGAGAACCTGGAGAAGAAACGTAGCATCATCGAACAGCTGAAAGCCGCTGCTGAGGAGGCTGGCGACAACTTGCAGCAGCGTGTGCAGCAGCTGGTAGAGGAGTATCAGCAGGTAGGTCACGTACCCTTTAAGGAGAAGGATAAGCTTTATGAGGAGTATCATGCCGTGCTGGACAAGCTGTACAAGGAATTGAATATCAGCGTTGCCAAGCGCCGTCTGTCGAAGTTCAAGGACAACCTGCGGCAGGTGGCTGAACGTGGCGAGAGTGCACTGGACAACGAGCGTGCACGTCTGATGCGTCAGTACGAGCAGTTGAAGCAGGAGGTGCAGACCTACGAGAATAACCTCGGTTTCCTGAATGCCTCGTCGAAGAAGGGCAGCTCGCTCATTGACGAGATGAACCGCAAGGTACAGAAACTAAAAGACGAGGTTAAGCTGGTACGCGAGAAGATTAAGGCTATTGATGCCGAGAATCAGTAAGCCTGTCCGTCGCATGGCTTTCCCGCATGCTTTCTGCTACTTCGAATTAGCATCATGAAGGGTGTGGTGGCCAGAGCCGATGTTCTGACACTGACCGGAGAAAGGCAGCACGACTTGTGCTGAGCCACCTTCAGGAATATCAACGTCAAGGGTGAAACTCTTGGCGTTGTTTCCTTTTGTATAGTCAGTGTGCCACGAAACCTTGACTTCTCCCTGCGCACTCTCCAATGAGCCGCGACACCAAGTGAGGTCACCAACTGGGTGGGGGGCAATGGTGATGCTGTCACCCTTGCGCTGGATGCCGAGGAAGTAAGGCACCAGCAGGTTGTTCACGTGTCCCATCATGAAGTGGTTCATTGAGGCGCCGTGCTCGGGGTTCCACTGCTCCGTCAGCGTGGTATGTCCGAGCTTTATCTGATAGCCGTAGCCCGGCACGTCGTAGTGGTTGAGCATCTGGTAGAGTAACGCTTGCTGTCCGTTGTGTATCAAGGCATTGAAGAGGTAGCGGTTGCCGACATCACCCGTTGTCAGGCGGTCGCCGTGTTGGTGGATGTCGTTGATGAGATTTTGCAGTACAGCCTCGCGGTCACCATCAGGAACTAACCCCATCTCCAAGGCAATGGCGTTGGCACACTGGCTACCCGTACCGAACTGGTGCGTGTCGGGATGGTAGAACTCGCGGATGAAGGCCGAACGGATGCTGTCGGCACGCGGCTCTCCCATCAGGTGGTTCCACCAGTAGTAATGTGCCGTTGACACCAGCGGCATCGGCGTGTTTTGGGCAAATCCGGCACGCCCGGGTCCGAAGTCGTACCAGTCACCCAGCCCCTGCCGGAGGATGTAGCATGAGTCCTGCGAATGAAGGTAATCCACGTAGCGCTTCATTTGCGCCTTATAGCGGTCAACGAGAGAATTGTCGCCATAATACGTTTTATACAGGAAGGGCAGGGCAATGAAAGCACCGCCCCATTCCGGCGACTCGAGGAAGGGGGGAGCCCACGAGCCTTCGAAGACACAGAGGTTGGGAGCTATCTCGGGAAGTGCACCGTTAGGAAACTGTGCGTCAGCTATCTGCTGCATCGTCTGTTCTATCATGGTGCGGCAGTCGTAGTTGCTCACCAAGCCCTCGCCGTTCAGCCAGTCCTGCTCCAGCCACCCCAGCTTCTCGCGGTGCGGACAGTCCGTCCAGACACTCTGCCAATTGGAACGAATGGCACGGTCAATGAGTCGGTAGGCGTCGTTGAACAGTGGATTGCTGCACTCGAACGTTCCCGTTTTCTGTGCCGAATTATAAACGAAACACGATTTCACATCCTTCAGCACATTAATGTCACCCTCTACTTGCAGGTAGCGGTAGCCATAGTAGGAGAAGCGCGGGTGCCAAACTTCGGAGGTTCGCGATGCGTCAGCACCTTTTAGCGTATAAGTATAATAATGCGGGCGACCCGTTTGCTTTTGGTTGACAAGGCCTTCCTTTGTCAGCGTCTCACCAGGAGTCAGTTTCAGTCGGCTGCCGCGCTTGCCCTCGACGGTAATTTCGGGGAAGCCGCTGAGGTTCTGTCCCATGTCGAACACAAGGACAGTGTCTTTGCGTATAGTGTCCTTGACTCCATAGCGCTCCATAATCTTCACGGGTTCGGCTATCTGCTTGCGCAGCACGCCGCGCGGTGCTTCTTGTATAACTGCCTGCTTCCACACAGCTTTCGCCTTTAACTGCTCACGGTTCATTTCCAATCTGGCATCATAGTCCTCACCGCCATAGATGCTGTTGAAGGTGATGGGCGACAGTGCCCACTGCCACCGGTTGTCACTTACAACGTCTTCCTCGTGTCCGTTCTTATAAACTATATGCAGTCGGAACAGCAGCGTGGGCGGACCGAATGACACTTTCATCTTCGCATAGCGCTTGCCCTGTTCGTTGTAGAAGCCGTTGCCCAGCAACACAAGGATGTCCGCGCGGCGGACAGTTCCCCTGTCCGCACAAGTAAACATGGAGGTGACATCGTAGGTGTTGTAGAACACACTCTTGTCATAGTCACTCCAGTGGGGAGCAAACTCGGCATCACCGACCTTCCTGCCGTTCAGTGTCAGCTCGTAGAACCCCAAGCCACAGATGTAGACAGTAGCCTGTTTGACCTCTCCTTTCAGCGTGACCTCCCGTCGCAGGTAGATGCTCTTCTGCGTCATTGTGTCCACCGCAGCCCATGCAGCCTTGACGGCGGGTTCCTTCAGCTTGGCACCCGTGAAGTTTCGCCCTTGCGGGATGTTTGCTTCCCGTTGTGTCATGTGTCCTATCCATCTGGCTTTCTGGAAGTCGTCGTGGTTGTGTGCTGCCAGGGTTATCACCGCCAGCAGACACGTTATCATAGTCGAAAGTCGCTTCATAGTCGTAGCATTAATCTGTTACTTTGGGGTCTCTCTGTCAGTCCGAAGGCCTTTTACTCCTCGTCTGAAGGCTTCGGACTCCTTGTCCGACGTATTTCGGACGGATGGGGAATGGCTTAACGATTCTCCTTATTCGCTTATCAGCAGTCGCCCGATGTCGTTGCGGTGTCCTTTCAGCTGTCCGTCCACATAAACGCGCAGCCCCTTGCCCTGATGGTAGCGCGAGCCGTCACGGTCCCACACGATAGTCAGCTGATGACCGTGATACAGCACGTTGTCTAAGCAGAAGTACTGCCACTTGTCCTGTGGCAACAGCGGATTGACCTCGATGGTGTTGTCACTGCGGGGGTGCAGTCCGCAAAGACCGGTGATGACAAGGTCGTTGAAGGTGGAGTGGTTGTAGTAGCGCGACCGCTCCTGATCGCCTTTCAGCCAGTAACCCGTAGTCTCGTCAAGGTACTCGCCGATATAGGGCTTGCCGCGCATGTGTTGGCTCTGCATGTACTTCTCCATCTCGGCGTAGAACAAGGAGTCGAGGGGTAGGGAAGCAGCGGCATGACGGCTGTTGTATTCGTTGGCAAAGTTAACCATAGCGGTGAGTGTCTGCGAGGTGGCAAAAGGCCACACGGCACCATCCCATTCGCACTTTCCGACACCATGAGTACGGAACTCTGGATGGCGGCGCTCCGCCGTAGTCTGACCGTAAGGTGCCGAGAATCCCTTCGGATCAGCAGCCTGCAGCCAGGCAGTGCTGTACTTGGCATCGTCCTTTGCCAGCTTCGTGTACCAAGGCATGAAGCCGATGGCCTCACGGACATTGGCAGAAGAGTCCACGCGATGGGTTTCGAAGAACTGGTGGCGTTCGTTCCACAGAACCTGATGGACAGCCTCCCGCAGCTGGGCAGCTTTGTCGAAGTACGTCTTGCTCTTGGTGGTTTCTCCGCCAAGTTCGGCAATGTGACCTATGGCTATGGCATTGCCGTACATATAACTATTGATGGAGGGGCGCAGGTATTTCTTCTTGCGTCCTCCGCTGATGGTCTCTTCCATCGCATCTTGCACGTCTGCCTGCCAGTAGAGCTGGTGGCCCTGCACCTGGCGGAGGTGTGTCTTCTCCCAGTGGTCATACTCCCACTCCAGCGAGGGTAGCATAGAGACAATCCAATCCTTGCGTCCATCAGCTAAATAGCGGTTCCACAGCGCGTAGGGCATCCACGACGAGTAGTTGGCAATCTTCTTCATCGGTTGCCCGTCATTACCTTTATACCAGGTGTTCATAATCTGGTCGAGGTAGGTTGGATTTCGCAACCAGCGACTCTCCAGTATGTGGTGACCTACGCCCGAGGCGATGAGGTTGTACTGGTCGGCATAAGAGCGGTTCACCAGGAATTCCGTCATGGCATAGCCGACAGGTGTCAACTTGATATGCTTGCGCAGTGTCCACCAGCGGAAGTACCATAACTGTTCGAAGTCTTTGTTGGAACAGTCGAAGAGCGGTACGTTCTCCGTCATCCACTGCCACGCCTTTTCATTGGGAATAGCCTGACGAATGCCCTCAGGCTCCATCGTGTTGAAGTAATCCACGTAGTGCTTATAGTCATTGTAGCTAAGTACGGCAGGAGCATTGTCGTCTAAAGAGCGAGTGCGGAAGCCGGTGATGGCAAAGGCTGCCTCTGGCACCCGCTCGCCGGCATTCTCAAGTACGCCGTCCCAATCGGCGGGCGTGTCAATGTCGGGGAAGGTCCGTCGGCTGCCCGTACGGAACATGATGCGCTCGATAGACTCGACAGGAGCAAAGAACATGCGCTGTCCCAGCTTCACTTCACCGCGATAGACTTCTATCATGCGCTTTGCAACACTGAGGACGCAGCGCAGCCGGTACACCTCGCCAGCCTTGTATTTTCCTAGTCCCCCGTATCGGGCTCCACCCTTGCAGCGCATCACACCCTCGCTTGTCAGTTCTATGCGCGAGCAGGCCGTGCCGTGGGCATCGAGGAATTCAATCTGCAGCAGTCCGTGGTCATTCTGCATGGCTTTCAGGTCGAACTCCACTTCCAGTTCGCGGGTAGCCGGAATCTTTCGCTCTACGCGGGCATAGTCGAAAGGGTCGCTGTCACGCAGTGTCAGCCAAAGACCTTCATCAATGCTGACGGGGGCATACTGTGGCGAGTAGATGTTCCACATGGTGAGTCGGCTGAGCGTTCCTGCATCCATGATTTCCGAGCCACGAGCATGGCTGTGGGCTTCCGTCTGTACAGGAACAGGGATATGAGCCACCCACATGTCTTCCTTATTCATGGAGTATGTCACCCACAGGTCAGAATCCTTCGGAATGCCGTTACCCTCTTGGATGCCGCGTACATACTGCGGACCGTAGCTTTTGTAGTTGCCGCCATAGCGCATAGGCGGCACTTCACCTTGAACGAGGTTCAGCGTGGTATAGTTCAGTCCGTCGGCTGAGAGGCTGATGCCCAGCGGCCAGCGGTACTCCGAGGGATTATAGATGGTAGCGTAGGTGCCGTCGGTGAGACGCTGTCCCCATATCTTGGCATTGCTGTTGACAAAGCCTTTGGCACGCTCCACAGGCTGTGCCCACGTGTAGCCTCCGTCATCGCTGATGCTGGTTAAGGCATGCTTCCACAGACTGGCAATTCGCCCGTCGGGCAACGTATAGTCGCAATAAGCCTTGTATTCCTTATGAAGCGGAATGAGTGGGTCGTTGCGGTCGGCTTCTTCTACCCACTGCATGCGGTAACGCGGGTTGGCAAGAATCTCTTCGCAGGTTTTCTTCGTGTTCTTGTCGGCCTTGGTATAATAAGGGAAGGCAGTCTTGTATGACTTGTAGGTATGGTTCAGGTAGATGAAGTAGATGGGGCCGAAGGTGCCGTCTTTCTTTACCTCGCGGATGACACGCCCGATGCCGTTACCGTCATTGGGGTCATCTTTACGGTCGAAAGCCACGCCGTAGTTTCCGATGGCATACAGCTGTCCGCTCTTGGAGACGTACCAGCCGACGCGCTGGTGCATGATGGCAATAAGGTTGTGAGCCTTTTCCGTGCGGCCAGGTTTCTGGAAGCCTTCTGGAACTTGTAATTCGGGGAAAAGCACCTGCGGCTCAGTCCATGTATAACCGTCCTTGGAGGTTTGCAACATGGTACGCGAAGGCGGAATATGCTCGTCGCTGGGGTCACAGAGGAAGTGTACATAGAACTGCCCGTTCCAATAAGCCATCATAGGCTGGTGATTGTAGGTCCATCCGTCATTGTTGGCCTTGGCGGGATGTTCACGGTTGGCTCGCATAATCTGGATGTTATGAACCCCGACAACAGGGCTCAGTCCGCCGTCATGACGCTCAGGATTGCTGAGCGTAGTGCCCGTGTAATGAATGCGGTCGTTAGCATGTAACAGTTTATAGACTATGCGCTCGTCGGCCTTGAAGATGGTGCCGTGCTTATGTAATACAGGAACCTTGACCTGTTTTGACACGTCTTCAAACTTCACAAAGTCCTTAGTGAAGTGAGCACCGAAGTCTTTCAAGCGGTAGCGGTCATAGTAGATAAGCCAACCACCGTCCACCTTACAGGTTGTGGGACCTTCCATCATCTTGCCTGTAAATGGTTCGGAGGCCTTCGACCACGGACCGTAAGGTGATTTAGCATATGCCACCTTGATGTCGCGCTCAGGACGGGTGTTATCCTTCAAAACCATGACATAGTCGTTCTTGCCGCGTTTGACCAGTGTAGCATCAATGCACGAGAACCCTGGGTCAATCATGAGCTTCGAAGGGGTGAATGTCTTGAAGTCTTTTGTTGTGGTATAGTACAGCCGGTGGTTGTTCTTGTGCTCCTCCTGTCCGTCGGGGAACTTTCCAGGAATACACGATGCCCAGATGATGACGGCCTGTTGCTTGACATCGTCCCAGAATAGCTCGGGCGCCCATACGTTGACGGTTGTCGTGTCCGTCATCACCTCAATGAACCGTTGTTGTGACCAGTGCTTCAAATCCTTGGATGAGGCATAACCGAAGCCGCGATCACCACGCCATGAGGATGTCCACACCAGATGGAAAGTGCCGTCGGGAGTACGGATGATGCTGGGGTCACGCATCACGCGCTGTTTCCCTACTTCGGGCTTGAGCCACGTGCCAGGGATGCTGTCCCAGTGCCAGCCGTCATAGCTGTAGATGAAGCGCAGCCCGTCAGTGGCAGGCTCGTGGAATGATGTCGAGATGTAGACTTCGCGTTGTGCAGACACACAAAGCGCAGCAACGATAGTTGCCAAAAGAAGAGAAAGCCTTTTCATATACCTTATTATATTTATATACTAAAGACGAAATCACGGTTTTTTTGTCACTAATCAAAAAATTTTCGTACCTTTGCAGGCGCAATGGAACTGACGGTGAGTTTACTGCGGGCGTGGTTTCACGACTTTAATATCCGCTATTTTCAAGAAAAATTGCCCGAACCAAGACTACTGGTGAGCCGGTCGCGCACGCAGCTGGGGCAATTCTCTTGTCGCCGTCTGCGGAAGGGACTGTTTCGTGGATATACGACAACGGGCTATACTATCAAGGTCAGCGAATATTATGACATGGAGGAACGCGACTACCAACAGACGTTACTTCACGAGATGATACACTATTATATTGCTTTTGTGGGTTCCAAGGATACTTCGCCTCATGGCCGGTTGTTCCGCGAATTGGCTGAGCGCTTGAACAACGCAGGCGGATGGCATATCACCGTTAGCAGCCGCACTGACCACCTTAGGGCTAGAAATCAAAAGTCCTCTGCGCAGTACCTGCTCGTCTTGTTTAAAAGCAGTGACAACCATTACTTCCTCTCCGTTGTCAATCCTGACTATCGCAACTATATCGCCCGTCAGGCACAGTCCTCACCGATGATTGCCGATTGTCGTTTTGTCGTAAGTCATGATGAACGCTATGCCACATGGCCACGTACAAGAACGCTTCGCGGACGGCGTATTACGGAAAAAGAATATTTGCAAATAATTGCAAATTCTATGGAATAAGTCACAGAAAATGCATACCTTTGCACGACAATTTCGACTATAACCACATATACGAAGATATGAAACAGACAATTATGACATTGCTACTCATGGTAGCTTTTACCAGTGCAGAAGCACAGGTGATGAAGAAAGAGAAAGACGGGACGTACATTGTAAACACCACCACGCTGGCTCAGGATGTTGAGGGCTATAATGGGGCGACTCCCGTAGAAGTGCATATCAAGAAGAACAAGATTGTGAAGGTCGTTCCGCTGAAAAGCCAAGAAGGTCCGAAGTATGTCGCTAAGGTGAAAAAGGATATGCTACCCAAGTATGAAAATATGAATGTCAAAAAAGGTACGGTTGCTGATGTCGATGCAGTGACAGGTGCTACATTCACCTCCGAGGCCATCAAGGAAAATGTCAAGCGTGGCGTGGCATATTACAAAAAGAACAAGTAATCATTGTTTGGGAATATGATAACTAAAGCGTGCTTCCACCAGGGAAGCACGCTTTTTAGTATAGTAACAGCAAACCAGCTATTGCACAGTAGCAAATCATGCGGATGGGGTTGATTTTCAAAAAGAACACCCCCACGAAGGCTGCCGCAAACAGAAAACAACTGATGCCGAACTGCCATGGGTTCTCATGGGGTGTTGAGAAGTTGTCAGGTGTCATCAGCAACAGCGCAGCTGCAGCGAGCAACCCCACTACGGCAGGGCGAAGTCCCAGAAACATGCTCTCAATGTTGCGGTTATGCATATAACGCATAAACATCTTGCTAATCAGAATCATCAGTATCAGCGAGGGTAGTACCAATGCAAAGGTCGAAGTAACACTGCCGAGGATAGCCATCGGCATAGAGTAACCGGCATTGGTTAAGGCTGTATAGCCACAGTAGGTAGCAGAGTTGATGCCGATGGGACCTGGTGTCATCTGCGAGATAGCGACAATGTCAGTGAAGTCGCTGCTTGACAGCCAGTGCCACCGTTCTACTGTCTCATGCTGAATGAGTGACAGCATACCGTAGCCACCGCCAAATCCAAAGAGACCAATCTTAAAAAATGTCCAAAACAATTGCAGGTATATCATAAACTACTCGCTTTGCATCTCTGTGTTGTTGTGGGCAGACAGTTGGCCGTAGAGGAGTCCGCCAACAGCTGCGGCTATGATGATCCAGATTGGTGATACCCCCAGTAGCCAGATGGCGAGTGCCGACAAAACCGGAATCCACAGTGTGAACTTGTTCAGCTGGGCGCGCTTAGCCAGGTTAAACGTAGGGACAGCAATCAGCGCCACCACGGCAGGTCGGATGCCACGAAACATGGCTGCCACCAGTTTGTTCTCCTTGAACTGATGAAAGAACATGGCAATCAGCAGGATGATGAGAAAAGAGGGTAGGGCGGTGCCCAGTGTCGTAACAACAGCTCCCTTCGTCTTCCTCAATTTATAGCCAATGAAGATTGCTATGTTGATGGCAAAAACTCCAGGACAACTCTGCGCAATGGCTATCAGGTCGACCATCTCGTCCTTTGCCACCCACTGTTTTTTGTTGACGACCTCTTCTTCTATCAAAGGTATCATGGCATATCCGCCACCGAGGGTGAATAGTCCAATCTTGAAGAACGTCTTAAACGATTCCCAAAGGATGTTCATTGCTGCTCAATCCATTTACGGGCATTGACAAAAGCTTCAATCCATGGGGTGACTTCGTCCTTCCGGCGATTAGCAGGATACCAGGCATTCTGCCAAGGGAAGACAGCACGCTCCAAGTGGGGCATCATGCACAGATGCCGTCCGTCTTCTGAGCAGATACCAGCGATGTCGTAGTCTGAACCGTTAGGATTAGCAGGATAGCCGTGGTAATTATATTTTGCAATGACGTTATAGTCGCTCTCTGCATTTTCCAATGAGAACTTTCCCTCTCCGTGTGCTACCCAGAGTCCCAGCTTGTTACCGCTCAGACTACCGAACATCACGCTGTTGTTTTGAGGAATACTGAGGCTGATGAACTCACTCTCGAATTTGTGAGAGTCGTTATGCAGCATTCTAACACCCTTGGCACCCGTAAGACCGAGTTCTACCATCAGTTGGCATCCGTTACAGATTCCCAGCGAGAGTGTATCTTTACGGGCATAGAACTTGTCGAGTGCTTCCTTTGCCTTCGGATTGAAGAGGAAGGCACCAGCCCATCCCTTCGCAGAACCAAGGACGTCTGAGTTTGAGAAACCACCACAGAAAACTATCATGTTGATATCCTCGAGGGTTTCGCGACCGCTGATGAGGTCGGTCATCATGACATCTTTTACATCGAATCCTGCCAGATAGAGACAGTATGCCATCTCACGCTCACCATTGGTGCCTTTCTCACGGATGATAGCTGCCTTGATACCTGTGCGCGTTCTTCTGTCTGCAGAAATACCATATTGGGCGAGCTTGCCAGTGAAGTCTTTATTAAACTTCATCTCGATGGGTTGCTGTTTGTAGTTCTCAAAGCGCTCTTTGGCCTTGCCGTTAAAGCTTTGTTTGCAGTCAAGCAGATAAGAGGTCTTATACCATACATCACGCAGCGCATCAATGTCGAAGGTTTTCTCTACATCGCCAGCCTTTACTACAAGCGTGCGCGCATCCTCTACAGGATAACCAATCTTGGCAAAGCCAACGCCCTGTTCCGTCATGAACTCAGCAAACTCCTGCTTGTGTTCGTCACTGACTTCTATGACAACACCAGGGTTTTCTGCAAAGAGTGTCTTTACAATGTCACCATCTTTACAAATGTCGTGTAGGTTGATGTGCAAACCTCCCTTGGTATTGGCAAAGCACATCTCAAGCAGCGTAGTGATAAGTCCGCCGGCTGATATGTCATGACCAGCAAGAATCCAACCGCGGTTTATCAGCTCCTGCACAGCCATAAAGGCATCAGCAAAATACTCGGCATTCTTTACCGTCGGCACATCATCGCCTATCTTGCCAAGACTCTGAGCAAAGGCGGAGCCGCCGAGGCGTTGCTCATCGAAACTGAAGTCGATATGGTATAGCGAGCAGTGCTTATCATTTCTGATGACAGGACTTACCACCTTGCGGATGTCTGATACCTCACCGCCAGCTGATACGATGACGGTTCCCGGAGAGATAATCTTCTCACCATTGGGATACTGCTGACTCAGTGATAACGAGTCTTTACCTGTAGGAACGTTGATGTGCAAATCGCAACAGAAGTCGCTTAAAGCCTTCACACCGGCATAAAGGCGGGCATCCTCTCCCTCCTGAGAACGGCAAGGCCACATCCAGTTAGCTGAAAGACTCAGCGAGTCCATGCCCTCTGCCAAAGGTGCCCAGACAATGTTGGTCAGTGCCTCGGCAACAGAAAGTACAGAACCTGCAGCAGGACTGGCAAGACCTGCCTGGGGAGCATGTCCGAGGGCTGTTGCAATACCCTTCTTTCCACGATAGTCCAGGGCAACGACACCACAGTCGCTGAGAGGCAACTGTATCTCACCTTGACACTGCTGATGTGCTATCTTTCCTGTTACAGAGCGGTCTACCTTATTCGTTAACCAGTCTTTGCATGCCACTGCCTCCAGTTGGAGCACGCGCTCAAGATACTCCTCAATCTTATCTTGCGTGTAGGTTACATTCTCATAGTGGCGCTCCACGGTATTGTCGCGCATAATGGTCTTCGGCGAATGTCCGAACATCTGCGCAACATCAAGATCGAATGGCTTTTTGCCGTCACCTTGTTTGAAAGAGAAATGGGCATCACCAGTAGTTTCGCCGACAACATATAACGGGGCACGCTCGCGCTCTGCAATCTTACGAACATGCTCAATGTATTTCTCATCAATGAGCATTCCCATGCGTTCCTGACTCTCGTTGGCAATAATCTCCTTTGAACTCAAGGTCTTGTCACCGATAGGCAGTTTCGTCATGTCTATCTCGCCACCACAGTCCTCTACTAGTTCTGACAGACAATTCAAATGTCCTGCCGAACCGTGGTCGTGAATGGAAACGACAGGGTTGACATCTTCTTCACAGAGGGCGCGTACTAAGTTGTATGCGCGTTTTTGCATCTCGGGGTTAGCACGCTGAACGGCATTCAGCTCGATGCCGTTCGAGTAGCGGCCTGTGTCTACAGACGAGACAGAACCACCGCCCAGACCAATACGGTAGTTGTCGCCTCCTACAACAACGATCTTGTTGCCTTTTTGAGGCTCTTTCTTAAGACAGTCGCGCTTGGTTCCATAGCCTACGCCACCAGCAAGCATAATCACCTTGTCGTAAGCGTATTTCTCTTTGCCTTCCTGATGCTCAAAGGTTAGCACAGAACCGCAAATCAGCGGTTGCCCAAACTTATTGCCAAAGTCGGAAGCACCATTGGACGCTTTGGTCAGAATCTGCTGTGGTGTCTGATACAACCACTGGCGCACCGGCATGATGTTCTCCCAGTCACGAGTCACGCCTGCGTCATCGTGAAGACGGGGGTAGGCTGTCATATACACCGCAGTACCGGCAATAGGCCATGAACCTACACCGCCACCCATGCGGTCACGAATCTCACCGCCCGTACCTGTGGCAGCACCGTTGAACGGCTCTACCGTTGTGGGGAAGTTATGGGTTTCTGCCTTCAGCGAGATGACGCTTTCTATATCTTTGATGATAAAGTAGTCCGAAGTGCTTTGGTCCTTTGGAGCAAACTGCTCAACAACAGGTCCCTGTGCAAAGGCAACGTTATCTTTGTAGGCAGAAAGTATCTTGTTCGGGTTCTCCTGGGTCGTCTTCTTAATCATTGCAAAGAGTGAACTCTCCATTTCTTTCCCGTCAATGATGAAGGTACCGCCGAAGATCTTGTGGCGGCAGTGCTCAGAGTTAATCTGTGCGAAACCGAAGATTTCTGAATCTGTCAACGGACGCCCATTCTGCTTCTCTATTCCATGCAGGTAATCAATCTCCTCAGGACTCAAGGCAAGACCTTCTTGCTCATTATACGCTTCCAGATCCTCTATAAATTTAATGGGCTCTGGCTCGATGTTGACTGTGAAGATGTCTTGACCGATGCCGTCGTACATGCGTTGCAACATCTCGTCATACTCGGCATCCTTTGTTTCTACTGGGAAGAATTCCTCAATACGGATAATTCCCTGTAAACCCATGTTCTGCGTTATCTCTACGGCATTCGTTGACCATGGAGTTACCATCTCGCGTCGGGGACCAATGAAATAACCCGTCAGCGCTTCGTCCGATAGAAGGGTTGCCTCACCGTAAAGCCAACATAATTCTTTGATTTCGTTTTCTTTGAGCTGATGGTCAGTTTGGGTGGCTATCACACTCTTTTGTGGGGTCTTGAAGAAGAGTATCATGTCTTTATACCTTAAATATTATATCTAATTTGACTGCAAAGATACTCACTTTTTATTGCTTTATGATGATTTTTGATGCCAAAGATACTTAAAAATATCTAAAACGCTCCAACTTTAGGTCAAAATACGCATCTTTTATTTAACTTTGCAAATAAAATAGTGTCACTTAACGAATTTATGATTATGAAGAAAAGTGTAATATTGATTTCGCTGGGGGCAGCGCTGCTGTTTACCAGTTGCGTGTCAAAGAAGGAATTGTTGGCATGCCAGGAGGAAAGCAAGACTTTATCGGCCAATTATCAGGATACCAAAGAACAGTTGGCCGCTGCTAATGCCCGTGTTACCAGTCTGGAGCAGCAGCTCAAGAGCATGACTAAGACGAATAGCATGTTGCAGAAGTCATTGGATAAGAGCCTCGCAAACTCTAGCCAGAATAATGTGAGCATCGAGAAGCTTGTTGACCAGATAAACGAGTCGAACCGTTATATACGTCATCTCGTTGATGTTAAATCGAAGAGCGACTCGCTCAACATGGTTCTTACAAACAATCTTACCCGTTCACTCTCGAAGGAAGAGTTGAAAGAGGTCGATGTGCAGGTCCTGAAGGGTGTGGTCTATATCTCGTTGGCTGATAACATGCTCTATAAGAGCGGCTCCTATGAAATCAACGACCGTGCCGCAGAGACGTTGTCGAAGATTGCTAAGATTATTAAGGACTATAAGGATTATGATGTTCTCATAGAAGGCAATACCGATGATGTACCCATCAAGCGTGAGAATATCCGCAACAATTGGGACTTGTCTTGTCTGCGCGCCTCCAGTGTGGTGCAGGAACTGCAGACAAAGTATGGAGTGGACCCCAAACGACTCACAGCAGGTGGACGTGGCGAGTATAACCCCTTGCAGCCCAATACCACCGAGCTGGGTAAGCAGCGTAATCGTCGTACCCAGATTATCATTACGCCGAAACTTGACGAGTTTATGGAACTGATAGGACAGGCTCCTGAAGAAAGCAAATAACTTATTATAATATTATAAAAGGTATAAAGGATTCTGGTGTTGATGTAGGTCAACACCAGAACTTTTTTTAAGGGAAAAACAAAAAAA
>CAMNIA010000010.1 GCA_946540105.1 uncultured Prevotella sp.
AAATGGAAAGAGACAACGCGATTTTTGAGTTGATAGAGCAGGAGCACCAGCGCCAGCTGAAAGGCATAGAGCTCATTGCCAGTGAGAATTTTGTCAGCGACCAGGTCATGGAAGCTATGGGTTCTTACCTTACTAATAAATATGCAGAGGGTTACCCTGGACACCGCTATTACGGAGGCTGTCAGGTGGTAGATAAAGTTGAGCAGCTCGCCATTGACCGCGTCTGCCAGCTCTTCGGAGCCGAATATGCTAACGTGCAGCCCCACTCCGGCGCACAAGCCAACGCTGCCGTACTGCTGGCCGTCCTGAAGCCCGGCGACACCTTCATGGGTTTGAATCTCGCACACGGCGGACACCTCTCGCACGGTTCGCTGGTCAACACCTCCGGCATACTGTACAAGCCCGTCGGCTACAACCTCAAGGAAGAGACTGGCCGTGTGGACTACGACGAGATGGAGCAGCTTGCCATTGAGCACAAGCCTAAGCTCATCATCGGTGGCGGCTCAGCCTACAGCCGCGAGTGGGACTACAAGCGCATGCGCCAGATAGCCGACAAGGTAGGCGCACTCCTCATGATAGATATGGCACACCCCGCTGGACTCATTGCCGCTGGGTTGCTGGACAACCCCGTCAAGTATGCACACATCGTCACCTCGACCACCCATAAGACCCTGCGCGGTCCGCGCGGCGGCATCATCCTGATGGGCAAGGACTTTGAGAACCCCTGGGGACTGAAGACCCCGAAGGGACAGGTGAAGATGATGTCGCAGCTGCTCAACTCTGCCGTATTCCCTGGACAGCAGGGCGGACCTCTGGAGCACGTCATCGCCGCCAAGGCCGTAGCCTTCGGCGAGGCACTGAAGCCCGAGTTCAAGGAGTGGGCCAAGCAGGTGCAGAAGAACGCCAAGGTATTGGCAGATGAGCTCATCAAGCGCGGCTTCAAGATTGTCAGCGGAGGCACCGACAACCACTCCATGCTAGTAGACCTGCGCCCCAAGTACCCCGAACTGACCGGAAAGGTTGCCGAGAACGCACTCGTAGCTGCCGACATCACCGTCAATAAAAACATGGTGCCATTCGACTCCCGCTCAGCCTTCCAGACCAGCGGAATACGCCTCGGTACGCCCGCTATCACCACTCGCGGTGCCAAGGAAGACCTCATGGTAGAGATAGCCGCCCTGATAGAAGAAGTGCTCAATGCACCCGAGGACGAAAAGGTCATCAGCAGCGTACGCCAACGCGTCAACGAGCGTATGAAGCAGTACCCCTTGTTCGCATATTAACATTGCTCCCCTCCCCCAATGACAACCACAAAGATTAAAATAACACTCCACACACTACTGCTGGTGTTGGCACTCATGGAAAGCACAGCCATGAGTGCACAGCGCCTGCAGGCAACCCTGTCACACTACTCCGTGGACAATGGGCTGGCGAGTAATGCCATTTCAAGCATCACACATGATGACTACGGCTACGTATGGCTGGCAACGTGGAACGGCATTTCCCGATTCGACGGGTTCAACTTCTACAACTACAAGACAGGACATGCCAGTGGTGTCAAAGGGCTGCACAACCGTGTCAACAATCTCACTATAGACCAATCGCAAAACGTCTGGATGAAGATGTATGACGGCCGGTTGTTCGTCATCAACCGACAGACAGACCTCATCGAAGACCCTCTGGCAGATGTCAACGACCACGAGCACTTTGTCATTGACTACTTCTTCACCCCCTTTGTCAGCAGTAGCGGTGACGTACTCGTATCCTTCGGCGATGTAGGACTGTACAAGTTGCGACTGGACCGTAGCGGTTTGAAACACCAGCATATTCTCACCAGTTCGCTGGTAGTAACATGCATTGTCGAGGGCTATCATGGTGACCTATGGGTAGGCACCAACCAAGGTGTTCGCCGCATTGACATGGCGAATCTCACACTGGAAAAGAACGGCTACTTCCTTGACGAAAGCATCACCCATCTTGTATCCAACGGCTACAATATCTACGCAGGAACTGTTTCTGGAAAAATCCTACAGTTCTCATACGGTCAGGATCCTACTTTAGTTTTAAACATTGGACGCGAGATAACCGGACTGTTCATTGACAGCCAGGGGCTGATATGGTTTTCTGATCAGGGAGACGGATGCTACCGCCTAAAGCCAGAAACTGGTGATGTCAAATTCTTCCGCCAGAACGTGCCAATGACAGAATTTACCAGCCGCGGTGCAGAGTTTGGCGAGGCAATCGGTCACGTTTGGATTCGAATGAATCGTGGTGGTTATGGTTATTATAACCGCGAGACCGACGAGGTAGAATACTTCCACAACGACCCCGTAAACCCCTGGAACTTGTCGAATACCGTCAACGCACGTTTGGAGCTGAACGATGGCGTCATATGGGAGTCGACCCACCGCCGCGGTTTAGAGAAGCTGGAAATACAGAAGAAGACCATTGAGCGCGCCATGATGGTGCCAAATGCGGAGACCACCATGGAAAACGAAACTCGTGCCATGCTTTATGATGAGCAGCGTCATCTGTTGCTTATTGGTAATAAGAAGGCATCTCTGTTCCTTATAAAGGATGACGGTAACAGGACCGTGCTGACCCACGACTCTAGCGGCAAGCCCTTTGGTCGCTTCTATGGCATCAGCAAGGACTCGAAAGGCAACTACTGGCTTTGTGACAAGGACAACGGACTCTACAAGATGACTCCCAGTGGCAATGGAGGCTATAACATTGTCAATTTCTGCCATAAAGAAGGAGATAAAAACACACTGTCATCCAACAGTGCTTACCAGGCCGTTGAAGACCATCAGGGCAACATCTGGATTGCCACCTATGGCGGTGGTGTCAACATCCTGGTAAGAGGTAAAGACGGGCAGTACAAGGTTTATAACCGTCAGAATATGCTGAAGCGCTATCCAGCCAAGACATACCAGAAGGTTCGTACCATCGCTGTTGACAAAGAAGGTAAGGTATGGGCAGGAACGACGGACGGCATTCTCATCATGAGTCTGCACAACAACAAGTTTGAGGTCACACCCTTGGAGGATCCCGACAAACTGGAAGACGGACTGGCAAGCAATGATATCGTTTGCCTTGTGCGTGACAAAGAAGGCACGATGTGGGTAGGAACCAATGGTGGCGGTCTCAGCCGTACTACAACAAAGGACTCGGAAGGCAGGTGGCTGTTCGAGAACTTCGGTGTAGCTGACGGACTGCCCTCAGAAGAAATACGTAGCATCACCTTTGACAATAAAGGCAACATCTGGTTGGCAACCGACCACATTCTCTGTTCGTTTGATGTCAAGAAGCGCATCTTCACGGTCTTCTCCAACCTTGACGGTGTAGATGACACACTGTGTTCAGAAGGTGCAGGTGCAGGTGTAGCTCTGCCCAACGGAAACGTCTTGTTTGGCACCTTTAATGGTTATTATGTAGTCGACCGCTCTAAGCTTATCACTAAGACGGGGTCACTTCTGAAGTTACGCATCACCGACTTCTTTCTCGATGATGAGTTACAGTCGCCACGACTTAACAAAAACTTCAATTATTATGTCCCTGAAAGCAAGCGTGTGGAGCTACCACGTAACAACAGTACCTTCGCCTTCCGTTTTGCAGCTATGAACTATCAGTTCCAACACCGCATACACTACCAATACCGACTGGAAGGATATGATAAAGATTGGCAAAATGCAGGAAAGGATCGTATGGCAATATATAATGATGTGCCTGCAGGAACCTACCATTTCCAGGTAAAGGCGTTCCTTCTGGAGTCGCCCGAGAATTATGACATGCGCACTATAGAAGTTGTTGTACCACCATTCTTCCTCCTGTCTACAATGGCCGTATGGTTCTACATCGTACTGCTCGCCTTGGGAGGCATCGCTTTCCTTTGGTGGTATCAAGAACGGTTGCGCAGGAAGCATCTGCCACCCCCAACAGACTTCTCTGATGTGTTGACAGAGATTGACGAAAAAGAACAAGAAACTTTCCAGACGCAAGAAGAAGTGACAGACGAATACGAAATTATAGAGAGTTGAATATACAGAAACAAGGAATAAAAGGGACCGTGTCAGTTCGATAGGGATACTCATCAAATTAAATGTGAAAACCGGATAGTCTCCTTTTGTCAATGGCGGGCCACAATACTGTGAAAGCAGTAAGTCTTCAGAGACCGGTGGATTACAAAGACGGAGGGCATCCATATCTTTTAACAAAGGAGTTTTCATCACATCACTGCACGGTCCCCCTTTTCTTCTCTTATTGACAATAAACATTTTGATATAGACAATTAACACCTACGGATATGTTTTCAGGTATCATAGAAGAATTTGCTACGGTTGTAGCAATAAAAAAAGACAGAGACAACATTGACTTCACGCTGACGTGCTCATTTGTTAATGAACTGAGCATTGACCAAAGTGTCGCACATAATGGTGTTTGTCTGACGGTTGTCAGCATTGAAGACGGCAACTATGTGGTAACAGCAATGAAGGAAACACTTGAGCGCAGCAACCTCGGATTCCTGAAGGTGGGTGACAAGGTGAATGTTGAACGCTCCATGCTTATGAACGGAAGACTGGACGGACACATCGTGCAAGGCCATGTGGACGAGACAGCTCGCTGCATCGCGATGGAAGATGCGAATGGCTCCACCTACTTCACCTTTGGATATAAGCAAGACCTCGAGATGGCACGCAACGGCTATTTTACGGTTGACAAAGGCTCTGTTACGGTCAATGGTGTTTCGCTGACGGTATGTAACCCGACACAAAACACCTTCCAGGTTGCTATCATTCCCTATACGATGGAGCATACCAACTTTCAGGACATCCGTATTGGTACCATCGTTAATCTGGAATTCGACATTATAGGCAAATACATAGCCCGTTTACAACAGCTCTAAAGTATCGTGATAAAAAACTAAACTGAGAATAGATGAAGAGAACATTTTTGGCATTGGCATTGCTGATGGGACTCACGGCACAGGCACAAAAGAAGTGGACGCTGCGTGAGTGTCTCGACTATGCCATGCAAAACAACATCACACTACGACAGTCACAGCTGAAAAAGCAGACAGCAACGGAGACACGCAAGCAATCGCAGGCAGCACTATTTCCCTCATTGAATGCATCAACCAACCAGACCGTCGGTTATCGTCCTTGGAAAGAATCAGGAACGGTAACAGTAGATAACGGCACAGTAAGCAATAAGGTCCAAAAGACTTATTATAACGGCACCTATGGTCTCAATGCCTCATGGACCGTTTGGGACGGCAACAAGAATCATAATCAGATAAAGCTAAACCGACTGGCAGAAGAGCAAGCAGAACTCACGATGGAGGAAACGGCAAACAGCATTCAAGAAAAGATAGCCCAGCTCTATGTGCAGGTGCTGTATTTGAACGAAGCGATAGCCGTTAACCAACAGAGTCTGGAAGCCAGCAAGAAAAATGAGGAACGCGGTCAGCAGATGCTAGAGGTTGGCAAGATGTCGAAAGCTGACGTGGCTCAACTGTCTGCCCAGCGTGCTACCGACGAGTACAATCTGGTAGAGGCCCAAAGCAATCTGGCTGATTACAAGTTGCAGTTAAAACAGCTACTGGAAATCACAGGTGACCAGCCCTTCGATGTGGCGATGCCGACAGCCAGCGACGCACAAGCCTTGGCAGAGATTCCTTCGCTCAACAGCGTTTATGAGGCTGCACTTCAGCAGCGTCCTGAAATCAAGAATGCAGAGCTCAGCTTACAGTCGAGCGATGTCCAAATGAAGATAGCTAAAGCCGGACACATGCCAACCGTCAAAATCACTGGCGGCGTATCAACGAGTACGACATCGAACAGCACCAACGAATGGGGTCCTCAGATGAAGACCAACTTCAATGCATCAGCAGGTGTGGGTGTCAGTGTACCCCTGTTTGACTTGCGCCAGACACGCACCGCCGTCAACAAAGCCAAGATTCAGCATGAAGAAGCCCTGCTGACAATAGAGAGTAAGCGCAAAGACCTCTATCTTGATGTAGAAGGCTACTGGCTGGATGCTCAAAATAACCAGCAGAAGTTTCGTGCTGCGCAGTCAAGTGTCAACAGTGAGCAACAGAGCTATGACCTGCTATCGGAACAGTTCCAGTTAGGTTTGAAGAATATTGTTGAGCTGATGAACGGCAAGACCAATCTGCTCAAGGCCCAGCAGAACAAATTGCAGTCGAAGTATATGACGATACTCTCTCTGCAACTGCTTAAGTTCTATCAGGGCGAGACGATAAACATCTAGAGAGAGAAAGAAAACAGTAAAAACGATAAAAATAGAGATATGCTGAAGAACAAAAAAATTTGGATAGGTGTAGGTGCAATTGCCATCATTGCCATCATCGTTTGGCTCCTGTCAGGCGGAAAGAAACAAGAAACGGTGTCGTTTGAAACGGCGAAAGTTGAGCGTCAGCGCATTAGCACCAGCATCACGGCTACTGGTACCATCGAACCTGTGACAAGTGTCACTGTAGGTACGCAGGTCAGTGGTATTGTGGCTCACCTTTATGTGGACTATAACTCTATTGTAAAGAAAGGACAGGTCATTGCCGAACTGGACAAGACCAATCTGACCAGTGAACTGAATACGGCAAGAGCCAATCTCGCGTCGGCACAAAGCACTTTGAACTATCAACAAGCCAACTTCAAGCGCTATCAGACCTTGTTTGACAAAGGACTTGTGAGTGCCGATGACTACGAGAATGCAAAGCTGAACTACGAAAAGGCTCATGAGGCAGTGAAGACATCACAGCAGAGTGTCAATAAGGCAGAGACTAATCTGGGCTATGCCACCATTACTTCTCCTATTGACGGTGTCGTTCTGTCGAAGTCAGTGGAGGAAGGTCAGACGGTAGCCGCCTCTTTCTCTACCCCAGAATTGTTCTCCATAGCGCAAGACTTGACAGACATGCGCGTCATTGCCGATATTGACGAAGCCGATATTGGCGGAGTGAAAGAAGGTCAGCGTGTTACCTTTACCGTTGACGCTTTCCCCGATGACAGATTCGAAGGTCAAGTGACACAGGTTCGCCAGCAAGCCACCACCTCCAGCAATGTTGTCACTTACGAGGTTGTCATCAGCGCTCCAAACAAAGATTTGAAACTGAAGCCAGGACTTACAGCTAATGTCACCATCTTTACCCTTGAGAAGAACAATGTGCTGGCAGCCCCTTCAAAAGCCCTGCGTTTCATACCCAACGAAGCCTTGCTGACGAAAGAACAGAAGATAGAAGACTGCGAAGGCGTCACGAAGGTCTGGACACTGGAAGGTAACATCTTCAAGGCACATGCCGTAGAAGTGGGAACTACCAACGGAATGCTTACGGAGATAGTGAATGGCATTAGCGAAGGCACAGAAGTTCTGGTAGACTTTAAGTTAAACGGAGGCGATGATCAGCAGGAACAAAAAGCCAGCAACCCCTTCATGCCGCGTCCGCGTAACAACAAGAATAACCAACAGAAGAAATAAACGGTTAGAAGCAAGAAGCTATGGAGGAAAACAAGAAAGTCGTTATCGAGCTGCAGAATGTGAAGCGCTATTTCCAGGTTGGCTCTGAGACGGTGAAAGCGTTGCGTGGTGTCTCGTTCAAGATTTACGAGGGCGAGTTTGTCACCATACAAGGAACATCAGGCTCCGGCAAGTCGACGCTTCTCAATCAGTTAGGCTGTCTGGATACACCTACAAGCGGCGAATACATCCTGGACGGCATTCCTGTTCGTACGATGTCGAAGACCCAGCGCGCTCATCTGCGTAACCAGAAGATTGGCTTTGTGTTTCAGAATTACAACCTGCTGGCAAAGACGACAGCTGTAGAAAACGTGGAGCTGCCCTTGATGTACAATTCGAAGTACAATGCGCAGCAGCGTCGCGAAGCTGCCATCAAAGCCCTTCAGGCTGTAGGACTGGGTGAGCGGCTATACCATAAGTCAAATCAGATGTCGGGTGGTCAGATGCAACGCGTTGCCATTGCCCGTGCTTTGGTGAACAATCCTGCCGTACTCTTAGCCGACGAAGCTACGGGTAACCTTGACACACGCACCTCGTTCGAAATGCTAGTGCTGTTCCAGGAGCTCTACCGTCAGGGACACACCATCATCTTCGTCACCCACAACCCTGAGATAGCAGAGTATTCTTCCCGTAACATCAATCTGCGCGACGGCAAGATTCGCGAGGACACCATCAATACCAACATCAAGTCGGCTGCCGAGGCGCTGGCAGCGCTGCCTAAGCCACAAGATGATTAAGAACGTAAATTATGAACATACTGAATCTTTTCAAGGTTAGTTTTAAGGCTGTCTCCAATAACAAGATGCGCTCCTTCCTCTCGATGTTGGGTATCATCATCGGTGTTGCAGCCGTCATTATTATGATGGCTATTGGACAGGGGTCAAAGGAGAGCATCCGTGCTGAGCTTTCAACAATGGGTACCAACCTTCTGACCATACGTCCTGGTGCCGATATGCGAGGTGGTGTGCGTCAAGACCCTTCAGCCATGCAGACATTGAAGGCGGCAGACTACGAGCGCATTCTTCGTGAGAAGAAGTTCGTATCAAAGGTGTCACCTGAGGTTACTGCCAGCGGCCAAGCCATTTACGGCAACAACAATACCACGACCTCAATGTATGGCGAGTCGACTGAGTATCTCGACATCAAGCTGTGGACGATAGAGGAAGGCGATTGTTTCACCGATGAAGACATCAAGAAGGCTGCAAAGGTTTGTGTGGTGGGTAAGACCATTGTCACCGAACTGTTCGGCGAGAATACGGACCCCATAGGCAAGACCATTCGCTTTAAAAGCATTCCCATGCGTATCATCGGTGTGTTGAAGTCAAAGGGATACAACTCTTGGGGTATGGACCAGGACAATGTCATCATAGCCCCCTACACGACTGTCATGAAGCGCATTGCAGCACAAACGTGGTATTCCAGCATCGTCTGTTCAGCCCTCACTGAGGAGCTGTCGGATGCAGCCATTGAGGAGTTGACACAGATACTGCGCGACAATCATAAACTGAAGGGCGAGGCGGCTGATGACTTCACCATTCGTTCTCAGGCAGAGATGATGCAGACGATGTCGTCGACTATGGACACTGTAACACTGATTCTCGTTGTGGCAGCAGCATTCTCGTTGCTGGTTGCCGGTATAGGCATCATGAACATCATGCTCGTATCGGTGACAGAACGTACGAAGGAGATTGGCTTGCGAATGGCGGTAGGTGCTACGGGACCTATCATCTCGCTGCAATTCCTTATTGAGTCTGTACTGATATCGGTTACCGGCGGTCTGCTTGGCATTTTCGTTGGTTGTTCTGCCAGTGCTTTCCTTCCCTCCTTCGGCATGCCCAGCAGCATACCTGCATGGAGCATCTATGTGTCGTTTTTTGTATGTGTCTGCATTGGCGTACTCTTTGGCTACATCCCAGCACAGAAGGCTGCCAATATGGATCCCATTGAGGCCATTCGCCACGAGTAACCAACATGGAGAAAGTCATATTGGGTATAGACCCAGGAACAAACATCATGGGTTATGGTGTCATCAAGGTTGTTGGCAGCAAGGTTGAAATGCTGACTATGGGTGTCATTGACCTGCGAAAGTTTGGTGACGGATACTTGAAACTAGGGCACATCTACGAGCGCGTGACGGGTATCATTGACGGTTACCTGCCGGACGAGATGGCCATTGAAGCACCGTTTCTGAATAAGAATGTCCAGACGACGCTGAAACTCGGGCGCGCCCAAGGGACGGCTATTGCAGCTGCCATCCAGCACGGAGTTCCTGTTCACGAATATGCGCCTATGAAGATTAAGATGGCAATAACGGGCAATGGTGCCGCCTCAAAAGAGCAGGTGGCTGGTATGCTGCAACGCATGCTGAAGTTCGACAAAGAGGCACTCTCAAAGTTTATGGATGCCACCGATGCTCTGGGAGCTGCTTACTGTCACTATTTACAGATGAACCGTCCTGAGTCACAAGTGAACTATAAAGGCTGGAAGGACTTCATCGTGAAGAACAAAGACAAAGTAAAAGGACTATAACAGGAGCACAATGGGAAAGATAACGGCTATCGTAGGACGCAACGGAAGTGGAAAGACGCTGTATGTTGACCAATTGCGCAAGCGACTGGCATCTGACCGCGTACGCTATATTGCTTTCAGCGACTCCTATGGTCCCAATGTGGACAACCAGTACTATCTGCAATTGCGTTGGAACCAACACGACATTGACCACGAGACACCAACGGTGGGAGACCTTTTGCACAGTGCCTACCTGCTGGCTGGTGAAGATACCGCCGAGAGACGCCAGCTAAAGGAACATCTGTACCAGTTGTTCCACATGGACGAATTTCTGGACAAATACATCATTACGCTGTCAAGTGGTGAATTGAGAAAGTTCCAGCTCACCAAGACGCTTTTTTCCAATCCGCGCCTGCTCATCATGGAGAATCCCTTCATCGGACTTGATGCCCAGACGCGTAACCAGCTGAAAGACCTTCTCTGGCACCTGGCTTCTGAGCGCGATATGGAGTTGATGTTAGTTCTGGCCAAGACGGATGATATTCCTGACTATGTCTCTCAGGTTATCGACTGTTCAGTCCGAAGCCTTCGGACTATAAGGCCGAGGCCTTCGGACGATGCGTCCGAAGCCTTCGGACTGGAAGCATTCCGTAAGCTTCAAGAACCCGTGCCGCCACATGTGTTGCCGAAAGACAAGGAGGAAGCCATTTTGTCACTACCCTACACCGACAATGACTATGACTGCCAGCGAATAGTCGAGATGCATCATGTGACCATCAAGTATGGCTCGCGTACCATCTTGCGCAACCTTGACTGGACTATAATGAACGGAGAACGCTGGGCACTGTCAGGTCAAAATGGCAGCGGGAAGTCTACCCTCTTGTCGCTCATCTGTGCTGACAACCCCCAGAGCTATGCCTGCGACATCACACTCTTCGACCGTCCGCGAGGTTCTGGTGAGACCATCTGGGACATCAAGCGACACATCGGCTACGTATCACCAGAAATGCACCGCTCTTATAAGCGCAACCTGCCTGCCATCCGCATTGTGGCAAGCGGACTGATGGACTCCATAGGTCTCTATGCCGTTCCTAACCAGAAAGACTATGACAAGTGTCGTTTCTGGCTCGACATCTTTGGCGCAGGTCATTTAGCCGAGCGCCCATTCTTGCAGTTGTCAAGTGGTGAACAACGCCTCATCCTGCTGGCACGTGCCTTTGTCAAAGACCCGCAACTGCTCATCCTTGACGAGCCGTTGCACGGACTGGACCTTTGGAACCGCCGACTGACGAAAGATGTCATCGAGACATTTTGTCAGCGAAGGGGCAAGACGCTCATCATGGTGACACACTACGAAGAAGAACTGCCCAACAACATTACCCACAAGCTCTACCTCGAGAAGCAGCTCTAATATATATAATAAGGTGTATCGTTTTTGGCACGATGTTTGCAACAACACGATTGTATGACAAGTCAATTTTCACCAAAGGTATCCGAAATCCTATCCTTCTCGCGCGAGGAAGCTAACCGTTTAGCCAGCCGCAGCGTTGGCCCAGAGCACTTGCTGCTGGGCATGATGCGCATGAAGGACGGGCCTGTCATCAGCGTGTTCAAACGACTGGACATCAACATGCAGTCGGTAAAGACGGAATTGGAGCAGCGCGTGCGACAGGACGAGTTGGGCATTCCCATCACCACCAGCGAATTGGTGCTCAACGAGAATGCCAGCAACATCCTGAAGTTAGCCGTGCTGGAAGCACGCTTGCAGCATACCCAGCGCGTTGACGAGCAACATCTGCTGCTAGCCATCCTACACGACCAGGTTGACAACGGAGCCAAACACGTATTAGAAATGAACAACATGAACTATGAAGACGTGCTGACACTGTTCAGAGTAAAAGACGGCATCAACAACGGCATCGGACTTCCCGACGAAGATTACGAAGAGGAAGAAACCTCGCCACAGGATGCCAATAGCTCCAACGGTTCACCCGTAGGAGTCACCAAACAACAACAGAAAAACGCCAAGTCGAAGACACCCGTCTTAGACAGTTTCGGCACAGACCTTACCGAACAGGCAGCATTAGGCAAACTAGACCCCTGCGTAGGGCGCGAACGTGAAATACAACGCGTGGTAGAAATACTGGGGCGCAGAAAGAAAAACAACCCCATACTTATCGGCGAACCTGGTGTCGGAAAGAGTGCCATCGTAGAGGGATTGGCAGAAATGATTGTGATGCATCGCTGCTCACCTACGCTCTTCAACAAGCGTATTATGACACTCGACATGACCAGCGTAGTAGCAGGAACCAAGTATCGCGGACAGTTTGAGGAACGCATGAAGATGCTCGTCAAAGAACTGGAACAGAATCCTGACATCATTATCTTTATTGACGAGATACACACCCTTATCGGAGCCGGCTCCACTCCTGGCTCTATGGACGCTGCCAACATCCTGAAGCCAGCATTGGCGCGTGGAACCATTCAGTGCATTGGTGCCACAACACTAAACGAATATCGCAACTCCATTGAGAAAGACGGAGCTCTGGAACGCCGTTTCCAGAAGATACAAGTAGAGCCAACAACCAATGAGGAGACTCTGGAAATCCTGAAGAATATACGTGGTCGCTATGAATATCATCATCACGTCAGCTATACTGACGAAGCGTTGGAGGCTTGCGTCAAATTGACAGACCGATATGTCACCGACCGCTTCATGCCCGATAAAGCCATTGATGCTTTGGATGAGGTAGGCTCGCGTGTTCATCTGCAAACAGCAAATATTCCTCCCGAGATAACAGAGAAGGAGAAAGAAATAAAGCAGGTGAAAGAAAAGAAACAACAGGCTGTCGGTAACCAAAACTTCGAGTTGGCTGCCAGCTATCGCGACAGGGAGACGGTGTTGAATCGTGAACTCCAAGATCTGAATCGCAAGTGGCAAGACGGCGAGGTTGAAGTGCGCCAACAAGTCACCGCTGCGCAAGTAGCTGATGTCATCAGCATGATGACGGGTGTACCCGTTCAGCGCATGGCTCAGGAAGAAGGCATACGATTGAAAGGCATGTCAAAGGAGTTGAAGAGTCATGTTATCGGACAGGACAAAGCCATAGAAAAGATGGTACGCGCCATTCAGCGCAACCGTGTCGGTCTGAAAGATCCCAACCACCCCATCGGCGTCTTCATGTTTCTCGGTCCTACGGGTGTAGGAAAGACCTATTTAGCAAAGAAACTCGCTGAATTCATGTTCGGCAGTAGCGATGCCCTGATTCGTGTCGATATGTCCGAATACACTGAGTCGTTCAACGTATCGCGCCTTATTGGTGCACCTCCGGGCTATGTGGGTTATGAAGAAGGCGGACAACTGACGGAACGCGTGCGCCGTCACCCCTACTCTATCGTGCTGCTCGACGAAATAGAAAAGGCTCACGGCAATGTGTTCAATCTGCTTTTGCAGGTTTTGGACGAAGGACGCCTGACTGACGGAAACGGACGCTTTGTTGACTTCCGCAATACCGTCATCATCATGACCTCTAATGCCGGAACTCGCCAACTGAAGGACTTCGGACGCGGTGTCGGCTTCAACATGACATCGACAACTTCGCTTGCACTCAATGAGCAAGACAAAGAACATGCCCGACAGATTGTGCAAAAGGCGCTCTCGAAGCAGTTCTCACCCGAGTTCCTGAACCGTTTGGACGAAATCATCACCTTCGACCAACTTGATCTCACCGCCATCAAGCAGATTATTGATGTAGAACTGACTGGCCTGTACAAACGCATCAACGACCTCGGCTATCATGTGGACCTCACTGACGAGGCCAAGCAGTTTGTAGCTGAGAAAGGCTATGACGTACAGTATGGAGCCCGCCCGCTAAAGCGAGCCATTCAGACATACATTGAAGACGGCATCTCGGAACTCATTGTCAATGGTGAACTGCCGGCTGATGCCACCATACATATCATAAAGGAAGAAGGAAAAGACGAGCTGTCATTCCAACATTAACAATCAGAAACTCTATAGCATACGTCCGTGCTGGGCGTAACAACAAGAAAGCCTGCCTCTCAACAAGTGGCAGGCTTTCTTGTGCTCCCGCACATAAATACTGCATATTACTATCATTTTAGCTTGATATATATCAATAATGTTACAAAACGTAAGCGTTTACGTTATTTTTTTGACGAAATGTTTGGTTTTTAATCGGTTTTACTTTAATTTTGCACACAGAAAGAAAAATAAGTAACTCATTAGTCTAACAATTAAAGGAAAAAAAGATTATGAATGCAGCACAAGTTGTAGAGAATCTGAAGCAACGCTTCCCCAACGAGCCCGAGTACATCCAGGCCGTTAGTCAGGTACTTCCCACCATCGAGGAAGAGTACAACAAGCACCCCGAGTTTGAAAAGGCTAACCTCATTGAGCGCCTTTGCATCCCCGATCGCGTTTGTGAATTCCGTATTACTTGGACTGACGACAAAGGTAACGTACAAACCAACATGGGCTACCGTATCCAGCACAACAACGCCATAGGTCCGTACAAAGGCGGTCTTCGCTATCACAAGAGCGTTAACCTCGGTATTCTGAAGTTCCTCGCTTTCGAGCAGACTTTCAAGAACTCGCTGACCACGCTTCCTATGGGTGGTGCGAAAGGTGGTTCCGACTTCTCTCCACGTGGCAAGAGCGACGCAGAAGTAATGCGTTTCTGCCAGGCATTCATGAACGAGTTGTATCGCGTCATTGGTCCTGATGAGGACGTGCCTGCAGGCGACATTGGTGTAGGCGGTCGTGAAGTTGGCTATCTGTTCGGTCAGTACAAGAAGCTCACTCACCAGTTCCAAGGTGTGCTCACCGGTAAGGGAATACCCTTCGGTGGTTCACTCATCCGCCCCGAGGCAACCGGTTATGGTTGTGTATACTTCCTGAACTCTATGCTGAAGACTCGCAATATCGACATCAAGGGTAAGAAGGTTCTCATCTCCGGTTCAGGTAACGTAGCCCAGTACGCTACAGAGAAGTGCATCCAGCTCGGTGCTATCCCCATGACGCTGTCTGACTCTGACGGTTACATCTATGACCCCGATGGAATCACACAGGAGAAACTTGAGTATGTAAAGGAGCTGAAGAATGTTGAGCGCGGACGTATAAAGGAGTATGCTGAGGAGTATCCCAATGCCGTTTACCACGCAGGTGAGCGCCCCTGGCACGAGAAGGCCGACATCGCTCTGCCTTGCGCTACTCAGAACGAGATTAACGGTGAGCAGGCTGAGGCGCTGATTGCTAACGGTGTCATTGCAGTTGCTGAAGGTGCCAACATGCCTTCACTGCCCGAGGCTATCAAGGTGTTCCAGGATGCCAAGATTCTCTATGCTCCTGGTAAGGCTTCTAATGCCGGTGGTGTATCAGTATCTGGTCTTGAGATGTCACAGAACTCAGAGCGTCTGAGCTGGACAGCCAAAGAAGTTGATGACTACCTGAAGCGTATCATGAACGACATCCATGAGAACTGCGTGAAGTATGGCACACAGCCCGATGGTTACATCAACTATGTAAAGGGTGCCAATGTAGCCGGTTTCATGAAGGTAGCCTCAGCTATGATGAGCCAAGGTATTGTATAAACAACACAAAAACTCATATTATAGATTATTCAAGAAACGACTTCCGCTGCAGTGCGAAAGTCGTTTCTTCTTTTTATTATCCACGAATTAAAGATTATTCTCTACAATATTCAGCATCTTGAAGGTTGCCTTGATAGCAGCTTCCGTCTGGTCGGCATCCAATCCGCGAGTACGCAAGATGCCATCGTGATAATGCCACGAAATAACGGTTTGAACAAGCGCATCGGTACGTCCTCCTGGCGGAATGGTTACCTGATAATTTGCCAAAATGGGGAATGTCCTGTTCAGATACTTCTTATAAATATAGCGCAAAGCCTTGACAAACGCGTCATACTGTCCGTCACCTGTTGCTCCTGCTTCATATTGTTTCCCATTGATTTCCACTCGGATATTTGCACCAGGCTTCAGTCCGTATGATGTATTCACCACATAGCTTATCAGTTTGACACGGTCGTTCTCCGTATCGTGCTTCAATACGTCTGCCACAATATATGGCAGGTCGTCCTGTGTGACAATTTCCTTCTTGTCACCCAGTTCTGTGATGCGTTGCGTGACGCGGCGTGTCTGCTCGGGAGTTAATTCCAGACCCAATTCCTCCAGATTCTTTGAAATGTTGGCGCGACCAGAGTTCTTGCCCAAGGCATACTCACGCTTTCGCCCAAAGCGCTCGGGCATCAGTTCGTTATAGTAAAGATTATCTTTCGAGTCACCATCAGCATGAACACCAGCCACCTGTGTAAACACATTCTCGCCAACAATAGGTTGGTTAGGAGCTACGCTGATACCACTGAAACTTTCGACCATACGCGAGAGGTCGTTAAGTTGACTCTCCACGATATTCGTCTTAGCATGAAACTGGTCTTTCAGGATAGCTTGTACTGAGGCAAGAGGTGCATTGCCGCATCGCTCCCCCAGCCCATTCACCGTAACGTGCAGTCCCTTAGCACCACTCAGCACAGCAGCCAATGAGTTAGAGACGGCAAGGTCGTAATCATTATGCGCATGGAAATCAAAGTGAACCGTAGGATAGCGCTTCATCATCTTGCGGAAATACTCAATGACTTGCAAGGGATTCATAACCCCCAGTGTGTCAGGCAGCATAAACCGCTTCACGCTGATGTTGGCATCTTGGGAATTCTTGTGTGGCACCAGCGCATCCATCACTTGATAGACATACTCCGGCGAATCCTTCATACCGTTAGACCAGTCTTCCAGATAAAGGTTCACAATCAAGCCTTTCTCCGTTGCATAAGCTATCTCCTTCCGAATGTCGGCTATATGCTCTTCGGGTGTCTTGTGCAACTGATGTGTACAATGTTTCAGCGAACCCTTACAGAGTAGGTTGATGACCTTTCCGCCACACTCGCAAATCCAGTCAACCGACTTACCGCCATCCACGAAGCCTAACACTTCGACCCGCTCTAAGCGGTTGATGCTTGCAGCAAAGCGACATATTCTCGTTACTGCCTCTTTCTCACCTTCCGACACCCTAGCTGATGCCACCTCGATACGGTCGACATTCAAGTCGTACAATAGCTTACGCGCCATCACCAACTTCTCGTGCGGCAGAAAACTGACACCATTGGTCTGCTCTCCGTCACGTAACGTCGAGTCCATAATCTCGATAAAAGGCGACATGCCCCGCTTGGCATTTACCTGTTGCGCTGTTCCCATGCTTCAGTCTTCGACTGATTCTCTACGAGAAAATCAATATCGTCCAAGCCGTTTATCAGACAATGTTTCTTATAGCCATTGATTTCAAACTGCTCGCTGTTGCCGGTAGCCTTATTCGTGACGGTCTGTCGCGGCAAATCAACTTCGACCTCCATCTTGGGGTTTGCCTTGATGCTATCGAACAGTTCTTTCAGGAAACCTTCACTTACAACAACCGGCAATACGAAATTGTTCAGTTCGTTGTTCTTGTGGATGTCAGCAAAAAACGAACTGATAACCACTCGAAAGCCATAACCAGCAATAGCCCACGCAGCATGTTCACGACTGCTACCGTTACCGAAATTCTTTCCTGCCACGAGGATGCAGCCGCTATAAGTAGGATTGTTCAGAACGAAGTCTTTGTTGAGTGTTCCGTCACTATTATAGCGCCAGTCCCGAAACAGGTTATCACCAAAGAATCGCTCCTCACGTGTTGTAGCCTTGAGGAAGCGTGCAGGTATAATCTGGTCAGTATCTACATTCTCCAAAGGCAATGGGACACAGGTTGATGTTATGATATTGAATTTCTGTTTCATAATAATGTACGTGGATCGGTTATTACTCCTGTTACAGCAGCGGCAGCAGCAACGAGCGGCGAGCAAAGGATGGTACGCGCGCCCTGTCCCTGACGCCCTTCGAAGTTGCGGTTCGAGGTGGAAACAGCATATTTGCCGGCAGGTACTCTATCATCGTTCATTCCCAGGCAGGCAGAACACCCGGGCTGGCGAATCTTGAAGCCTGCAGCCTCAAGAACCTTGTCGATACCCTCTTGGCGAATCTGCCTATCAACAGCCCACGAGCCAGGCACGAGCCAGGCCACTACGTTGTCGGCTTTCTTTCTGCCCTTGACAATAGCAGCAAAGGCTCGGAAGTCTTCAATACGTCCGTTAGTGCAGGCGCCCAAGAAGACATAGTCGATTTTCTTGCCGAGTAGTTTCTCGCCTGCCTCGAATCCCATATATTCAAGCGCCTTGCGGAATCCCTGTTCAGGCGACTTAGCCTGTTCTGCAGTTGCAGGAATAGCTTCGGTAATGCCGATTCCCATCCCAGGATTTGTACCGTAAGTAATTCGAGGCTCTATGTCTTTTGCATTGAAAGTCAGTTCTTTGTCAAACACTGCGTCATCACCGCTCTTCAGTGTCTTCCAGTAAGCTACGGCCTTCTCCCATGCGGCACCCTTAGGAGCAAACTCCTTATCTTTTAGATATTCAAACGTCGTCTCATCGGGGGCAACAAAACCACCACGAGCACCCATCTCTATCGAGAGGTTGCAGAGTGTGAGTCGACCTTCCATGGAGAGGTTGCGAACTACGTCACCACTATATTCTACAAAATAGCCTGTTGCACCACTGGTGGTCAACTGACTCATCAGGTATAGTGCCACATCCTTGGCGGTCACGCCCTGCTGCAACTGACCGTTAATGCTGATGCGCATCGACTTGGGCTTCTGCTGCAGGATACATTGTGAAGCCATCACCATTTCCACCTCGGAAGTACCGATACCGAAGGCAACAGCGCCCATCGCACCATGTGTCGAAGTGTGTGAGTCACCACAAACAATAGTCATACCCGGCAGACTCAATCCCTTCTCAGGACCCACTACGTGGATGATGCCGTTCGATGGGTCCATCATACCATAGTGTGTCAGTCCGAATTCCTTGGCGTTTTGTGCCAGTGTCGTCACCTGCTTAGCCGAAACAGGGTCCTCGATGGGTTTGTCCTGATCGTGTGTCGGCGTGTTATGGTCGGGCATACAATAGATGTGGTCCGGACGGAAACATTTCAGCCCGCGCGCTCTCATTCCGTCGAAAGCCTGAGGCGATGTTACCTCATGGCAATAGAGGCGGTCAATGTATAGCTGTGTAGGACCGTCTTCCACTATCTGGACAACGTGTTTATCCCATATCTTATCGAAAAGAGTGTTCATACGGCTTTACTTCTTAAACTTATTGATACAGTCGATATAGGCTTCCACTGATGCCGTCACGATATCAGTGTTGGCACCGAAGCCATAGTAGATGGAACCGTCGTACTCCACCTGCATATGTACCTTACCCACATCATCGGAGCCTTTCGAGATGGCCTGGATAGTGAACTCCTTCAGTGTCATCTGCTTCATAATGATTTTCTTCAGTGCCTTGATGGCTGCATCCACAGGACCGTTACCTGAAGCTGCTGCCTCAAACTTCTGACCACTGATGTCAAGTCCAATAGATGCCACGCTCTTCACGCCCTTACCCGTGGTTACCTGCAGGAAGTCAAGCTTCACGGCGTGAGCCTCGGCGGTGTCGGCGCCTGCCAGCATCAGCACGTCAGCATCGTTGACCTCCTTCTTCTGGTCAGCAAGCTGCAGGAATTTCTCGTAAACCTTGTCGAGTTTTTCTTCCGAGAGTTCAACGCCATTGACATTCAACCGGTACTTCAAGGCTGCACGACCCGAGCGGGCTGTCAGTACGATTGAGTTGTCATCGATACCCACATCTTTAGGATTAATAATCTCGTAGGTCTGCACATTCTTCAGCACGCCGTCCTGGTGGATGCCGCTGCTGTGTGCAAAGGCGTTGCGCCCCACGATAGCCTTGTTAGGCTGCACGGGCATGTTCATCAACGAACTGACCATACGGCTTGTCGGATAGATTTTCGTGGTATTGATGTTCGTGTCAATACCCAACCCTTTGTGACACTTCAGAATCATGGCAATCTCCTCGAGTGATGTGTTTCCAGCACGCTCACCGATACCGTTAATGGTCACTTCGACCTGACGCGCACCGCCCATCACGCCGTTGAAGGTATTGGCAGTAGCCATTCCCAAGTCGTTGTGGCAGTGGGTTGAGATAATAGCTTTATCAATGTTCGACACGTGGTCTTTCAAGTACTTAATCTTCTCGAAGTACTCCTGTGGCAGACAATAGCCCGTTGTGTCGGGAATGTTCACGACAGTGGCACCTGCAGCTATGACGGCCTCGACAACACGAGCCAGATACTCGTTCTCCGTGCGACCGGCATCCTCGCAGTAGAACTCCACGTCTTCGACATACTTCTTGGCATACTTCGTAGCACGGACAGCTCGCTCTATGATTTCCTCACGATTGGAGTTAAACTTATATTTAATGTGCGAGTCGCTGGTACCAATACCCGTATGTATACGCTTGTGCTTAGCATACTGCAGAGCTTCGTTGGCAACATCGATATCCTTTTCAACTGCACGCGTCAAGGCGCAAATGGTGGGCCACGTCACTGCTTTTGAAATCTCGATTACAGAATTGAAGTCACCAGGACTCGAAATCGGGAATCCCGCTTCAATCACATCGACACCCAACTGTTCGAGGGCCTTAGCCACCTGAATCTTCTCAATAGTGTTCAGCTGACAGCCGGGCACTTGCTCTCCGTCACGAAGCGTCGTGTCAAAAATATACAATCTATCACTCATACCTTAAAACTATTGTTACCTTTATCTATTTCTTATTGCTTTTTTACTTTGTCTTGAAGCGTTCGGCCTGTGAGCGAATGAGCTCCTGATCATCAAAGTAGTTTATCTGCATGGCCCGACGCACTTCGTCCATTGTCTGGGCTGCCGTCTCGCGAGCCTTCTCTGTGCCTTGCTTCAAGATGTTGTAAATCTCAGGAATGTCCTGTTCGAACTCGTGGCGACGCTGACGGATAGGGTCCAACATTGCATTCAGTATCTGGTTCAGGAACTTCTTACACTTCATGTCCCCTAGTCCTCCTCGGCGATAGTGCTCTTTCATCTCGTCCAGGTTCTGGTATTCAGGCAGGTAGTCAGCAAAATCGGTGTCTTTTGAGAAAGCATCAAGATAGGTAAATACGGCATTACCCTCCACATGTCCTGGGTCGTTGAGATTGATGTGCTCTGGGTCAGTGTACATCGAACGCACTTTCTGCCATACCGTCTCTGCGTCATCAGAGAGGTAGATGCAGTTACCCAGCGACTTCGACATCTTCTCCTTGCCGTCAGTTCCTGGCAGGCGGCGTGCTGTCGCATTCTCAGGCAACATGATATTGGGTTCTACCAACACTGGGGCATACACCTGATTGAAACGGCGGACAAGTTCGCGTGTCACTTCCAGCATCGGCTCCTGGTCTTCACCTACAGGAACCGTTGTTGCCTTGAACATCGTGATGTCGGCAGCCTGACTGACGGGATAGCAGAAGAATCCCAAGGGGATGCTCTCGCCTTCGAAGCCGCGCATCTTCACCTCTGTCTTCACTGTTGGGTTGCGTTGTACACGGCTCACGCTGACCAGGTTCATCAGGTATGTTGTCAGCTCGGCCAGTTCCGTTATCTGGCTCTGGATAAACAGAGTGCACTTCTCAGGGTCGAGTCCTGCCGACAGATAGTCCAGCGCAACCTCAATGATGTTCTGGCGAATCTTCTCAGGGTTGTCGGCATTGTCGGTCAGCGCCTGCACGTCTGCCATGAAGACAAACATCTTGTCGTAGTCGCCAGCCTGCTGCAATTCAACGCGGCGGCGCAACGATCCGATGTAGTGTCCAAGGTGTAGCTTTCCCGTTGGACGGTCGCCTGTTAGTATGATTTTTCCCATATTTCTGTCGTTTAGTTTCAAAATTGCCTGCAAAGGTACGAATAAGTCGGAAGAAAACCAAATATAATTTGGAATTTCTCTTCCGTTAGTGCCTTCGCGGAAGGCTGCTACTACTTATTGCAGCGCTCAAAGTACTGCATAATGATGTCCACAGCCTCGTCTTCCGACAAACCGTCCATATTGATAACGAGGTCATAGTTGCGGGTGTCATAGCGCGACACGTTTTGCAGTGACGACTGGAGTTCCGGGTTAATCTCGACGAATTTCTTAATATAGGTTTCACGGGCCTTGTCCACCTTCTCGATGGTGGCAATGGTCTCTTCCCTACCTATCTGCCGTTTGCGCATGATGCGCTCTATGCGTTTTTCCAGCGGTGCCTGGATGAAGATGTTCAGGTGGTTGGGCCACTCGCGGAACACCAGAAAGCTGGAACGACCGGCGACGACACACGACTCGTGGGATGCCAGATCTTGCAGAATGCGCTGCTCGGTACCTATCATCGATGCTGTGGTCAGAACTGTCTCTGTCTCCAAAGGCAGCAAGACGTCGTAGCGCTTCTTGTAGTACATATTGAACTCATTCCACCACGAACTCTTCTGCGCCTTGATACGCTCTATCTCCTCCACCGTGAGATTGAACTCCTTGGTCAGTCCCTCAATGAGTGCCTTGTCGAAGTACTTTACTCCCAGCCTTTCAGCCAGTTTTCGACCGACGGTACGGCCACCGCTTCCTAATTCGCGATTCACGGTTATTACAAATTTCTTGTTCTTGTCCATAATACAGAGCTGTTATACTTTACTTTAAATAGTCTATATGAAGGCGCAAAGTTACATATATTTTTCAAGAATTCCAAACATTTCCATAAAGAAATTATCGCTACTTTTTGTTAATAATGGTACAAAAGTAGTAGAAGACTCGAAAACATTTCATACCTTTGCAAATGCAAAACAACTATTAAAATGAAAAGAATAACAACAATCGTAATAGCAGTATTGACAATGGTAACAATACAAGGTCAGACGCTGACTGAGCGTCAAAAAGGAATGGCGGCATGTGC
>CAMNIA010000011.1 GCA_946540105.1 uncultured Prevotella sp.
GTTTTGTAGCCAGTTTCTCAAATTGCGCAACCATGATGAGCAGTCCGCAGAGTCTTACCTCATGCCAGCGCGACATCAGCAGTTCCGGCACTTCGCTGAGTGGTGTGTCCTTGGCAGCTTTTACTACCTCACGCGTCTGTGGCACTTTAAGTCCTAAGAACTCATCACCCTCACCATACTCTCCAGGCCCCGTCTTGAAGAAGCGCATCAGCACCTGTCGCTGCTCGTCATTGCGTAGCGACTCCATATAGTCTATCATCTCCGTTGCTACTGTCATCATCTTTATTTCATTTCTTCTGGTTCCCACAAATGTCGCTGCATATCCACACGGCCGTTGGCTTTGAACGATACGCCTTCCTGCTCTAATAGCGTGCGCTGAAGGCTCCATCCTGGCGCTGTACGCCCCTCGCGGTTGACCACGCGGTGACAGGGTAGGGAGACGCTTTCTGGCGAATAGCGCAGCACGCGACCTACCATCCGCGAGTGTGAGGGCCAGCCAGCCCAAGCGGCTATAATGCCGTAGGTGGTGACCCATCCCCGAGGTATCTGGCTGACGATGTTGAGCACATCATCTTGAAAGATATGAGCCTGCTCTGTCGACATTTTGTCAGGATATTCTCGCATAGTCGTTTTAGCCTAAAAAGATGTGAGTTAACTCAAATCATCCATTGAGTTAACTCGCAAGTACTTTTGAGTTAACTCACATGATAAAGAGGGATTATTTCCTCGTCCAGGTCTGGGTCTCGTAGAGGAAACCGATGTATCCGCGTACCTTCAGTTTGTTGCCTTCCAGCCAGATGGAGCACTTGTAGTCCTTGCCATTCTTGGGATTATAGATGCGGCCATCTTCCCACTTGTCTTTCTTCTTGCTGAGACCAGAGAGGATGTTCACGCCCATCAGTTTTCTGCTCTGCAGTTTCTTGTCCTTGTTGTGTACATCCTTGGTGTCAGGACCTTTCTGTAGCCACACAATCTTGCCGTTCACCTTGCCATTCTGTTCATAGATTTCAACCTGGGCATCGCCAGCCTCAGTGAGCCATTTACCTTTAATGTCCTGACCATAACCCATCGTTGCGATGAGGCCAATCATGATGCTAAATAAAATTCTTTTCATAATTTTGTTGATGTTTTTTTAGTTTATATTATATGATCTGCTTCTGCTTTGTTACTTTACCTTCCAGACATTGAGCACGATGCCCTTGAAGTCCTTCACCCATTCCGGCTGACAGACAAACAGCGCGTTGTTCAGCCAGGCATAGCGGCTATTCTTAGGTGCCTCAAACTGTGGTGCCGCCTTAAAGTAATAATAAGGATTACCCTGCGCATCTTTTCCGTCGCATACCAGTCCCCGGTTACGTACATGGATATCTTGAATAGATCAAACATGCGTCTGTAGGCTTCCACCTTTTCCACGATAGCCTCGAGTTGTTCAGATACGACTCCATTTCCTTTATTTCATCAGTTTCTTGATTTGCTGTTCTGACGCTTCAGGGAGCAGCTGGCGGAAGTGAGTAAGCATCCGTTCGTACGATTCCTCAGGTGAGCGTTCACAACGGCAGGCCTCTCCACCCAACAGCTGTTCCGGTGTTGTCAGCAGCGACCAGCCCCAGCCGTACTCTCGGTTGTGCTTATCAACAGGGTAGACAAAATCTTCCGTCACGATATAGCAGCCCATTTGCAGGCGAGTGACATAGCCATCGAACTTGCTGCGCATCTTTGGTCCTGTAAAGCCGCAGGCGGCTCTCAGTTCGCGCGTAATCATGCTCCCTTGTTCTTGCAGCGTCAGCAGGATGGCTTCCTCGATGCTGCCCTCTTCAGGTTGGGGATGCGTGCTTCGGCGATAGTTCATGAAGTCGGGCCACCACTCACGGCTTATAAAGCCCGCCTTCTGAGCGAAGAATTTGCCGTAGACGCAGTTGCCCTCTGTCACCACAGGACCTTTCCATTTCCAGAGCGGCCAATCCCAGCCACCATCAGGGAATACCACATATCGGCAGTCGGGGTCTGCCATCTCTTCTGCGGAATATCCTCGGATGCCGCTGTCTAACAAGGGCAGGAAACCAACCTGCTGTATCAGGTTCATCAGTTCTATCTCCGTGTGGAAAGGCTCGTCGGGCCAGAGTCTATTGTGCATATTCTTTGTTTTTTATCTGTCAGATGTCTTTATTATTACGTGAACCGTTCGAACATTCGCCTGTAAGCTTCCACCTTTTTATCGAACGCCAGAGGATAGGCACGTGATGAAGAGGGAAGGCGGTAGAGCACCACTTGTTGGCTGTCCCCATTGAGTGTGTTAGGTATAGGGACAAAGGTGTTCACCTTGGGTATGCAGGCTATGTTCATTGCGGCACAGAGCGTCTCGGTGGCTTTCTCGCCTGTAGTCACGATGGCGCGCAGCCGAGGCAGTTGGGCTATCAAGGCTTGGATGTCTGTAGGCTCCACCACTTCGAGGTATTTGTCAGAGGCGTTGTCCTGAAGCCGCCTGACGGCTGTAGAGGTGTCGAAGAAGGCAATACCCTTCATTTGGCAGAAGGTGACGATGTCAGCCAGTTTAAAGCACTTTTCCGCCTCATCCACGAAATGGTTGCGGTCAGCAAAGAATACTGCACCCTCAATGCGCCAGTGGTCGTTGATGAAGTTAGGGTAATAGAAGTCCATGCACCACCGTTTGCGCTGTGGTGGAAAACTGCCCAGAAAGAGCACCCGTGCGTTAGCGGGCAGAAACGGTATCAGCGGGTGATATTCCACTCCGTCTCTGCTACGCGCTATGTTTTCTTTATTCAGGAATGATACCATGATGTCCTGTTTACATCTGTGTCGCTGCTTTTTGTTGCAAAGTTAGTATTTTTTGATATAAAACACAAAAGGAATCAAAAATAATTCGTATCTTTGCCACCAAATCACCAAGAACAGTTTCACTTTAACGCCTTATCAAGCCAACATGACCTTCGTGCTGTTATGCAACAACTACCTGTTGGCACAGCGGCGCATTCTGAAGCAGTGTCAGCAGATGATGGATGTGAGCGATGACAAGCTGGCCACCTTCTTCCAGGAGCGCCAGCGATGGGAGGTTCAGCCTAACGCTGCTGAAGTTGAGAAAAACCTGAAGCAGATAAACGAGTTTAGCCGTCGCTTTCAGCAGGCAAAAGAAAAATCCATAGGGCAGTCCGGCCAATGAACACCAAACGGGTAGTCTCAGTCTTTTATTCCAAGCGGGTGAACCGCTTGGAACAGTATATGGTCAGGTAGTTGTCATCAAGTACTGTCTGGTAGTTGTGCTTTTCCATCCACTGCCGTAGCACCAGTTGTACATTTTCCTCGGAGTCGAATTGTTCCTTTTTTAAGAATACGACTACGGGGAGCTGTTTTAGCCGTGCTGCTTGTTTGTCCAGGCGACTGGCGAGTTCTTCGTCTGTGAAGGTTTCCTGTTGCGTGCTACCCAGATAGGGCAATGTCTCGGTGGCATAGTACAGTTCAGATGCTTGATTTCCCACTACAAGCCACTTGTTGTCTGCTGTATGCTGGCGTATGGCGGTCAGGATGTGACGGTAGTCGTCAGCATTTTGTGGAGTGGTAAATGTGTTTAGATTGCTATTTCCCACTTGTTCTGTACACTCCCAGCGCATGGCTGTTTCGCCATAGGGGTAGGAGAGTGCTTTCCAAAGCATGATGCCAGCAATGTAGACAGTGCATATCAGTACTCCTTTGCGAAGGATGTGACTGATATGGTAGGTTCCCAGTGAGGCAGGAATGATGAGAAGAGCTGCCGTCCAGTGGTAGATGCTTGCGATGCTGCTCCCTGTGCCAAAAGGCACTGCGTAGGCAGCTAATAGGGCGAAGCCAGTTATCAGCTTGTCTTCTTTTGGTGTGATGGCGTAAAAGACAGGGGCGCACAGCAGCGTGTAAAGCGACAAAGCGCTGAGGTAGGGAAGACTGGTGGCAATGAGCACAACGGAAGCAACAATGAGGAAGATGCCTAATGCCGTCCCCCAAGGGGAAGGGAGTCGGCTGCTTTGAATGTACAGGGCACCCAGTCCTACGATGGCTAGCAGCTGCAGGATGATGTTGATGTAGTCTTTATAGTAGGTGGCGAAGACGTCGCCGACGGCAGTCCATAAGCCTTGGTTGCTGAAATAGGCGAAGGTTTCACCCATCCCATTGAGGAAATAGGACAGGTGTCCCAGCAGAGCCATGATGCCAATCATGACGGCACAAGCCGCCAACATGCCTGCCAGCATGACGGCACCCAGTTTGACAGCGAGGCTTCTCTGATGAGTAAATGCAGCATGTCCCACAGGTACGAGTATAAGGATTGCCAATATGAGGTTTGAGCTATGGACAAAGAAGCTAAAGCCCAACACCAAACCAGTCAGGAAGAGGTATGAAGTATGAAGTCTGAGGTTAGAAGTTTGAAGTTTGAGCGAACTTGCGTAACACCAGACGGACAGTGCCAAGAAGAAGAAAGTCAGCGTATGGAAGTGAAAGGTGGTGACAACGGAGGGGAACAGGAAGCTCACCAAGATGGCGATAACTGACCAACGCGTATTTTGCAGCAATGGTTCAAAGGCTTTGTAAACCATAAAGATAGAGGCTGTCAGCGTCAGCGCCTCTAACAGTCGGAATCCCAGCAAACCCATTCCACCGAACACCATATGCCAGCAGCCACCAATGAGTCCTGTCAGGTAGTAGGCAGAGTGGAACGGGAATGCTTCCAGATTGCTGAAGAAGTTCTGATAGAACGTGTTGGAGTACCCCAGGTCGGTGTGGTCGATACCCTGTAGGCTGATCAGCATCCTGTAGATGAAGCCTGCCAACAGTGCGAGTACAATTTGAAGTTTGAAATTTGAAGTTTGAAGTTTGACGTTTGACATTTGACGCTTGGCATTTGAAGTTTAACGGTTGTCGGGTCGCAGACGATCTTGCGTCATGCGTTCCATGTATTGCTGTATGATGGCTTTCAGTTCGCGTTCCATTTGCGGCTGTTCTGATTGCCGACCGATGATGTTGTGCTGCAGCAGCGAGTCTTGCAGGTTATAGACGGCACGGGTGTTGGTGCCATCGAACTGCAACAGCAGACCGTGCTTGACATACTGATAGATGCCGTTTTGGTAGTTGACAGCCCACGTTTTGTCAGCTGGGGTATTCAGCACATCGATGCCGAAGCCGAAGTAGGGTTCGTCGTAGTGTAGCATGCCCATCAGCGTTGGCAGGATGTCTATCTGCTGTGCTATCTTATCTTGTATCTCAGGCTGGCGACTGCCGTCAGGCTCATAAATAATAATAGGTGAACAGAAGCCGCCGAGGTCTGTCTGATAGAAGGCGTGGTCGCTCAGGTTGGTATGGTCGCTGGTAAGAATGAATATCGTGTTGTTGAACCAAGGTTGCTTGCTTGCAGTCTGGAAGAACTTGCGCAGCGCCATGTCGGTATAGCGCACACATTTGTGCATGACAAGGCCCTCTTCAGGAAAGACATCCTTGTACTGCTCAGGAATGACATAGGGGTTATGACTGGTGGCAGTGAAGATAGAAGTCATGAAGGGCTCCTTCATCTCCGACATCTTCGTAGCATAGTACTGCATAAAGGGCTCGTCCCAGATAGCCCAGGTGCCATCGAAGTCAGCATCACCCCCAAAGCGCTTGTCGGCTACATAGTCTTCGCGACCATAGTACTCCTGGAACCCTGTGCTGCGGGCAAAAGCCATAAAGCCCATCGAGCCTCGCTGAGCTCCATGGAAGAAGGCCGTCTGATAGCCTTTCTTGTCGAGCAGTCCTGCTATGCCCGTAACCTGATTCATAGAGGACGGGGTGAGGAAGAAGGGTTCGACAAACATTGGTATAGATGAGAGGATGGAGGGCATGCCGTCAATACTCTTTCGCCCATTGCAGTAGCTGTACTTGAAGGTGACGCTCTTGCTGATGAGCGAGTCGACAAAAGGAGTATAGCCTTTGTATTGACTGTTGTCGAGCGTTTTGTTGAGAGCGCCAATGTATTCGCGTCCGAAACTCTCGATGATGAAAACCACTACGTTTTTCTTCACCATTGGCAAGCTGTCGTTAGGAACGTGAACAGGATTATAGACAGCTTGGAGTTCGGCTTCACTGGCGTAATAGTCAGGAACGACGAAGACAGCCTTCCCAATGGTGCGATACAGCGAGAATGGCGTGTTGAGCACCAATGCAGCCTCGACAGGTCGGTTGACATACTGGTTGGCATTGGAGATGGTGATGGGGCGGACGGCAGTAGTGAAGCCTCCACGAATGCCTGCTACCACAAAAGGTGCTAATGCCGCTAGCGAGAGCAGTGTGGCCAGATCGTATTGCCACCATGAGAGGTTGCTGCTCTTGAGTCGAGTAGTACGGTAAAGCTTGTAGAGTCCCCACATGATGAGGGCGAAGGCTATGAAGAGGTAGAAGTGTTTCAGCGTTTCAGTGAGGAAGATGCCGCCCAGGTTGTTCTCGTTGGAGAACTCGCTGAAGACTGTCGTGGTGGTGCGACGCATCGTATATGGGAAGTAGACGGCATCGCACAAGTTGACGGCAAGGGCGAGACCGTTGATGACGAGGAAGACGAGTTTGCACACCTTTTGGTATAGTGCTGTTTCCTTGTAGTGCAGCGGGAACAACATCATTACGATGTAGGGAATGTTGGTCACCAAGATGGCACTGGTGTCGAAAACCAGTCCTCCGCCCAGCATCTCCATGAAGTGGGACGGTGTCATGTCAAGCGAGAAATAGCTCCAGTTTTCCAGCATGTAGATGATGCGTGCCAGGAAATACACGACATATACCAGCAGCAGGTTTGCCAGCGTGGCGATTAGAGCGGCAAAGCAGTTGTGTAATATCTTCTTATTTGTCATCATCGTCAATAGTTAGTTGGTTATTTCTCATGCGATTCATGTATTGCTGAATGACAGCTTTCACCTCTCGTTCCAGTTGTGCTTCCTCGGCAACAGCGCCCTTTAGGTTGTGCTGCATCCGATAGTCAGTGAGCAGGTAGATGCCGACAGTTTTCTCTCCGTCGAACTGTAGAACATAGTTGCCCTTGCAGTACTGATAGATGCCATCCAAGTAGTTTACGGCCCATTGGTCTTTTTCAGGTGTATGGAACAGGTCGCACCCAAAGGCCATGAAAGGCTTGTTGTAACCTACATAGCCAAGAATAGTAGGTAAAATGTCCGTCTGCTGGGCAATACCGTTGCGCATGCCTGGTGTAAGATCACCACTGGGGTCATAGAAGATGATAGATGTGCTAAAAGTGTTAATGCCACTCTTGTATTCGGCGTGGTTGTTCTGGTTGACATGGTCGCCCGTCAGCACAAAGATAGTATTGTTGAACCAGGGTTCCTTGCGCGCCTCATTGAAGAAACGGCGCAGTGCGTTGTCCGTATACTGGATACACTTATGGATGGGTAACTCGCCTTCAGGAAAACGCTTCTTGTACTGTTCAGGAATATGGAAGGGGTGGTGGCTCGTCAGGGTAAAGAGCGTTGTCATGAAGGGCTGCTTCATGTCATTCATTTTCATGCGGAAGTACTGCAGGAAAGGTTCGTCCCAAATGCCCCACCAATTGTCGTAAGCAGCCTTTCCTTCAGTTCTGGAGTCGGCTTCAAAGTCTTCCTGACTGTAACAAGCCTGGAAACCTGTTGACTTGCAGAAGCCTTGGAATCCGAGACTTGAGGCTGGAGCCCCATGGAAGAAGGCTGTCTGGTAACCCATGGAACTCAGGGCTTCTGCCATGCCGCTAAGGTGGTTTGTGGAATAGGAGGCTGCCACGAATGACTCGACGAACATTGGAAGGCCCGATAACGCTGACGGCATAGCATCCACGCTGGCTCTTCCGTTGGCATAGGTATAACGGTATGTTACAGAATAGTCCATCAGTGAGTCAAGAAACTCGGTGTACCCCTTGTAACCAGGTAGTATCTCTTTGTTAAGGCAACCGAAATACTCGCGTCCGAAGCTCTCCAGGAAGATGATGACGACATTCTTTTTAGTGTGTTGTATGGAGTCGGTGTCGTTTTTTAGCGGCCTGTGGATGGGGGAATAGACAGCCTCCAGTTCCTCTTGACTGCTGAAGTAGACAGGATTGGGGTATGTGTTTTTGCCTATAGTGCGCAGCATTGAGAATGGCGTGTTCAGAATGAGCGATGCGTCGTTAGGTCGGATAATGTACTGGTTGGCGGTACTGATTTTTATGGGGCGGTTGTCCCAAAAGCCACCCCGCATGCCTCCCCAGCACAGCACTCCGGCCAGCAGCAGAGAGACGGTCTGAACCAGATAGTAGTGCTTAAGGCGTTGTGTCATCCTGATGGGCGTGATGTAGCACTTGTAAAGCAAGGCGATGAGGGCAGCGAAGAGAAGAACCAAATACCAGTGATTTAGGAATTCATAGCTTACGATGTTACCTAGCTTGTCATCATCACCAAACTGGTTAAAGAAAGCTATGGTGGTTCGCCGTGAAGTGTATTTAAAATAGACACCGTCAGCCAGATTCATAGCCAGAGTGATGGCGTTGACCACAAGATACAGGTATTTGCAGATATGCTGCCATACGGCACGTTCTTTGAGATGGCAGGGGAGGAATACAAGCAGAATGTAAATGGCATTGGTGTAAGCGATGGCTGAGGTGTCAAAAAGAAAACTGCCAGCCACAATGTTCCACATCTTTCCAGAAGAAGTGATATGTTGATACAAACCGTAGTTCTCCAAAAAGAAGGCGATACGAGTTACCTGATAGGCAACGTACAGCAATGCGATATTCCAGACTATTGCCAATGGATGACGAGCGATGTCAGTTTTCTGTAGACGCATCTTTTCTGTGTTATTCTAATTGGTTCATATGCTTAGCAGCCGTCTGCAAGATAGCCATGCCCCGCCGTATTAGCTTGTGGCTGTCGGTACTATTGTCAACAACGATTTCGTTGGCGTTAAGGTCGTAGACAGCAAACCCCGTGCTGTCCTTCATGGTGATGCCGTTGTTGAAGGTGTGTACGGCAAAGGGGTGAGTGTAGTTGCTGCTAACCACGTCGCGACTGAAAAGAAAATCGTCGTGTGGAAGAGCCATCTGTCCTAACAGCGTGGCTGGCAAATCGGTTTGGTTGCAGAACTGCTCTAAGCGCCGCGGCTCCTTGACAGCACCTCCCAGCCATAGCATGGGAACATGATCGTGCATCTCGTGATTTTCATCGACACCCAAATAAGAGAATCCGTGGTCAGGCAGCAGAACAATTAGCAGATTGTCCCACTGACGCGTCTTCTTCAGCTTACTTATGAAGTCGCCAATACATTCGTCTAAATAGTTAAATGCATTGAGAATCTCATCCTCCAATCGGTGTGTAGGCACGTCCCACGGTTCGTGGCTTGACAGTGTAGAGAAGCCTATCAGGAATGGTGGCTCCTCATGAGTTATCATGTCGTATAGCTTGTTAAATGTGATGTCATCGCGTACACCCCAATTGGCACTCTGCTGCTCTTGTATGGTGAAGTTCTTCTGCCATAACAGCTTCTCAAAGCCAGTAGTTACGAGATAGCTGCGCATGTTGGTGAAGTTGATGTCGCCGCCATAGAGGTAGCTCGTGTGGTAACCAGCTTCACGCAACGTCTTGGCAATACCTGGAAGATAGCGCGTCTTGGCCGGCATCTTCATCAATGACGAACGGGGGAAAGACGGGTATCCGCTCCAGGTACACAGTGTACCGCGGTCGGTCCGGTAGGAGTTAGCGTAGAAATTGGCAAAATACACCCCTTCGTGTACCAGCTTGTTCAGTTCTGGCATGATATCTTTGCGCCCACCGATGTCTTCTGTGAAGATACCGCCGCAGCTTTCCAGCAGGATGACAACCACATTGGGGCGTTTACAATTGAGAAGCGTATCTGGATTCTCGCTTTTTGTGTTGTAAAGGTCTTCCATCTGAGCAGCCCTTTCCGTTTCGTCCATGAAGGAGTAGTCAGGAATGTAGCTGGCAGTCTTTTCAAACGATGAGAGGAAAGAGAAAACGGGGTTGACAGCGGAGTGGTTCAGAAATTGGTTTTGCGAATAGTACACCTGTCCGATGTTGGTTGTTGACTCGTTGACCCCACCTCGGATTCCTATCACGATGAGGGGAGCCAGCAGAAGGTAGAAAAAAGTCTCTGTGAGAGAAACGGCGTTTTGCTGTGAGAGAAACGGCGTTTTGCTATGAGAAAAACGGCGTTTCTCTCCTGGAGTATTGCAGAGGTGTATATACGCCAGTGAAATAAGCAGTGTGAAAAATACCACCAGCACTAAGCGTACCACAAGGTATAAGGTGCTTACGCTAGCCATCGCCTCTGTAGGCGTGCTGAGATACTCGATGCACGAGGAGTCGAGCTTGAACCCCCAAAAGGCATAGAGGCTGGTGTCAGCCACAAAAGCCAGCGAGAAAGCCAGCGCTATCACTATGTAATAGCTTCTGAAGACAACCGACTTAATGGGGTGCCAGATGGTGATGATGGTAAACAGCCAGGGGAGGATGATGAAGTAGAGCGCCGTGGAGAGGTCGAGCGACAATCCGTGAGTAATGACTTGCCAGACATCAGTCAGCGTGAAGGGGTGTGCAGTATGGTAACAGCCCATAAAAACCACTTTGGCGATGACAAAGATTGCCACCGTCAACAGATAGGTTTTCAAGAGGTACCATGCACGTTGCTTCATAATGTTTCTCCTAATAAGGTGGCGCTGGTGCTGCCTGTTATTCTCACTCGCACGGTCTCGCCAATGTGGTGTTGCCCTTTGTCGAAGACTACCATCTTGTTTTGCTCAGTACGGCCACAGAGCTGTTCGCGGCTGCGTTTCGAGAAGCTCTCCACCAGCACATCGAACTCCTTGCCCTCATCGCGTCTGTTAGCTTCTGCCGACAGCTGTGTCTGCAGTGCTATCAACTCGTTCAGACGGCGAATCTTCTCCTCTTCCGGCACATTGTCAGGCAGGTGTTTAGAGGCATAAGTACCTGGTCGCTCTGAGTATTTGAACATGAAAGCCGAATCATAACCAACCTCGCGCATCAGCGAGAGCGATAGCTGGTGGTCTTCCTCGGTCTCGTCGTGATAGCCCACGAAGATGTCAGTTGACAAGCCACAGTCAGGAATAATGCGGCGTATGGCTGCTACGCGCTCCAAATACCACTCGCGTGTATATTTGCGGTTCATCAGCTTTAAGATGCGGTTACTGCCGCTCTGAACAGGCAGGTGGATGTGTTTGCAGACATTTGGCATATCAGCTATGACATGCAGCGTCTCGTCGCTCATGTCTTTGGGGTGGCTGGTAGTAAAGCGTACCCTCATGGTGGGCACCTCCTCGGCAACCCTGCGTAAAAGCTGTGGAAAGGCTGTTTGGGTGGATGCGTCTCCCTCAGTCCACAGATACGAGTTGACATTCTGCCCTAACAGTGTCACTTCCTTATAACCTCTGTCGCGCAGGTCTCTTACTTCGCTGAGGATGCTCTCTACATCGCGCGAACGCTCACGGCCTCGTGTGTAAGGTACAATGCAGTAGTGGCAGAAATTGTTGCACCCCCGCATGATGCTGACGTAGCCGCCAATCTTGGCTCCAAAGATGCGTTTGGGTAATACGTTGCGGTAAGTCTCTGTGGTTGACAGTTCGATGTTCATAGCCTTGTGGCCAGCTTCCGCCTGTGCTGTCAGGTCAGGGAGACTCAGGTAAGCATCGGGTCCTGCCACCAGGTCGGCAGCGTGGTTGTCAAGCAGGTCTTGCTGGGTACGTTCAGCCATACATCCTAATACGCCAATGATTAGCCTGCTGGCCTGCGGATTTGACTTCAGCCTGCGTCTGCGCTCAGCATCGAGCGCCTCCAGACGGTGGTAGATTTTCTGCTCAGCATTGTCGCGCACAGAACAGGTGTTCAGAAAAACGGCATCGGCGTTGTCAAGCGAATCCGTCTGCTCGTATCCTGCCATCTGCATCACTGAGGCCACGACCTCAGAGTCAGCTACGTTCATCTGACATCCGTATGTCTCAATATACAGTTTCTTCACTTACCTTTCAACTTAGAACTTTCAACTATCAACTTTCAACTTACAATGCTGCTTGTATCTTGGCAGCAATCTCACGAAACTCTTCCTCAGTCAGTTTCAACTTCTCACGACGGAAGTCGGCATCCTGCTCTGTCTGCATAGGAATGAGGTGAATGTGTGCGTGAGCAACCTCCAACCCCAGCACTACCTGTGCTACTTTCTTGCAGGGGAAAGCTTTCTTTATGGCAACAGCCACTTGCTTGGCAAACTGCTGGTAGCGGCCTAGTTCGTCATCAGCCATATCGAAGAAATAATCGACTTCACGACGCGGTATGACCAGCGTGTGGCCTTTTACCAACGGATTGATGTCGAGGAAAGCGTAGAACTCGTCGTTCTCTGCAACTTTATAGCTGGGAATTTCTCCAGCGGCTATCTTGCTGAATATATCCATAATGTTACTTTTTTAGTGTGGGTTGTTGTCCTTGGGAGTATTATGCTATCGAAATCTTCTCAATACGAAGCTTGATGGTGCCGCGAGGAATCTGAATCTCAGCCTCTTCGCCCACCTTCTTGCCAAGCAGACCCTGAGCAATGGGAGTCTTGATACTGATTTTTCCTGCCTTCAGGTCGGCTTCGTTCTCACTGACAATGGTGTAAGTCATGCGTGCCTTCGTTGTCAGATTAGTCATCTCTACCTTTGTCAGAATCTGAACCGAATCTGTACTCAGACGCGAGGTGTCAACCACCTTAGCATCTGCAATAGTGCTCTTCAAACGGTTAATCTTGTCTTCCAGATGAGCCTGAGCCTCCTTGGCGGCATCATACTCGCTGTTCTCACTCAAATCACCCTTTTCACGAGCCTCGGCAATGGCTGCTGAGGCTTTGGGGCGCTCTATCGCTTCCAAGCGATGTAGTTCGGCAATGAGCTTGTCATAGCCTTCTTGTGACATGTATGCCATGTTGTTTACGATTTAACGATTTGTTATTATTGTTTTTACGATATTCTCTTTTCGCACATAAAGAAAAAGAATCCCGACGCGTATGCTTTGTCGGAATGCTTGCATGCCCTGAACCTTTTATGTCAGAGAACCTCTCTTTATGCTTATGTTTTATCGTGCGCAAAGGTACGAAAGAATTCTTATATTTCCAAATTTTTGGCTCAAAAACTTCCCTTGTTGATTGATTTATGTCAAGAAAGTGTAGTCGCTACACCGTTTTATATATATTTTCCTTGTATAATAATAAAAAACACTGTAAATTTGCATCGTGTTTTTCATAGTATTAGATTTAAGGTTAACAAAGGTTAGGGGTTCAGCGGAGCCCCATTTTTTTGCTTTTCTCGTTAGGAAAGGGAGTAAATATGTTAAAAATCTTAAATTTTCGTAGGGATAATAACGGGTTTTGTTGTAAAGCTTAAGATAATTGCTTAATTTTGTATTTTGTTAAACGATACTAACCAACTAATTTTTTTGTGATACGATGAATATAAAGAGATTGGTAAACTGTTGCGTGTTAATGATTACTAGTTGCATCGTGGCCGTAGCACAGCAGGGCAACGTGGATACGCACATCGCAGTAAACAGCAATCAAGACCCTAATTCCTTTGCGCTGATTATCTCCAACGAGAACTATCAGTTCGAAGAGTCAGTACCTTATGCGCTAAACGATGGTGCCACGTTTAAGTTGTATTGCATCAAAACATTGGGAATACCTGAAAAGAACATCAAATTCATTGAGAATGCCACCCTGAATCACATGAAGTATAACCTCTCGTGGCTGACACGCCTGGTGAATACCAAACAGGGCAATGCGCGCGTGTTCTTTTATTATAGTGGGCATGGTGTGCCTGACGAATCATCGAAGAAAGCCTATCTGTTGCCAGTTGACGGTTTCAGCACAGACCCCAGCACAGGTTTCAGCACAGAAGACCTGTATAAACAGCTGGGAAACATGGCTTCTAAGAACACAATCGTACTGCTTGACGCCTGCTTCAGCGGTGCCAAACGCGATGGTACGATGCTCGCCTCATCCAGAGGTGTAGCCATCAAAGCTAAAGAAGAAGCACTGAGAGGCAACATGGTTGTCTTCTCTGCCGCTCAAGGCAATGAGACTGCCTATCCGCTCAAGTCAAAGGAACATGGCATGTTCACCTACTACGTGTTGGAAGAGCTACAGCGCAAAGGTGGCGATGTCACACTGGGTGAGTTGAGCGACTATGTAACTCGTCAGGTGGCTGAGGTCTCCATTCGTGAAAACGAGAAGAGCCAAACACCCTCTGTCGCAAGTTCTGCCGAAGTTGCCGACTGGCGTAACTGGAAGTTTGCACTCCAACCGGCTACCAAATATGTCAACATGCCCAAAGCATTAGGCAAAAAGCAGCAAGCATCAGCACAAGCACCAGCAGCAACGACAACGCCTTCTGCCGCACCAGCAGTATCCTCAACACTGGATATGTCAACAGGAGGCGCCTTCTCGCTGGCAGGTGTCGTTTACGAGATGGTACGCGTAGAGGGAGGTACCTTTACAATGGGAGCACAGAAACTTGCCAACGACTATAGCACATTCAGCATGAACCAGCCTGCCCATAAAGTAACATTGAAATCATACGCCATAGGTCGAACGGAGGTTTCGCAAGAGTTGTGGCAAGCCGTAATGGGCAACAACCCTTCGCGCAATAAGGGTCCGAAACTCCCTGTCGAAAACGTCACCTGGGACGAATGCCAGCAGTTCCTGCAGAAGCTAAACGCTCAGTGTGGTACGCGCTTCCGTCTTCCTACCGAGGCAGAATGGGAGTATGCTGCCGACGGCTGTAATGATGCTATGAGCAATACATACAGTGGCATGACGCGCCCAAAGAATATTGCCCAGATAGGCGACAAGACAGGCGACTGTGGCTCCATGCAGCCTGCTGCCTTGGGATTGTTCGATATGTCGGGCAACGTAGCTGAGTGGTGTCAGGATTACTTCGGCCGTTACTCCTCTGCCAATGAGCAGAATCCCAAGGGACCTCGTACAGGACTGCAACGAGTGGTTCGTGGAGGTTCGTATGCCGATGTACAAGAGATGATGATCAATACTCAACGACACCACATGAACCCCAAGAAAGCCTCTCCAACAGTAGGATTCCGCTTGGCTCATGACATTTAAGATAACAATACAATGCTATTAAATATTATTACAAAACAAAAATCAAATTACACAATGAAAAAATTATTAGTTTTGGCAGCAATGATGATGGCTGCAATGTCTGGTTTTGCTCAGGACGATAAGAGCTATGTTTGTGTAGCTGTGTTTGAAAATGCTACAGGTACCAGCAGTTACAAGTCTGTTACAAACACGCTGCGTAACGAAATCATGGAGGGTATCATGGCAACAACACGTATTGAGGTGCTTGACATCACCACACAAAATCTGCCAAGCAACAAAAACGCGCTGTTGGAAGCACTGAAGGAGAAAGGCATTAACTACCTCTTGGAAGGCAAGCTGAATGCAATCACCACAGGATATACTACCGACGGCAAAAGCCGAAAGGCAGAGGTAAACAGCACACTGACACTGACAGATGTGGAAACTAAACTCACAAAGTCAACGGTCACATATAACGAGTCTGGTATTGGAAAAACTACCGATGCCGCCATTCTCGATGCTGTCTCAGATACGCGTAAGAATATGGAAAAATTCGTAGACGATAACTTTAAGGTTGCGGCTACTATCAAGACACTCGACCAAGTTGACGAAAAGAAGGGGGTTGTAAAGTCTTGTTACATCTCTACGGGTGGTGATGCTGGCGTACAGCGCGGACAGATTTTTGAGGTCTTCGCAGAGGTGGAAGTTGCAGGTGAACGCGTCAGCAAGAAGATTGGTGAGCTGAAAGCTAAGGAGGTGCTGAGCGGTACGCTGACCCTCTGTGATGTGAAGAATGGTGGTGATGTCATTAAGACTAATTTCGACCAAGGCATCCAGATGACCGTTCTTACTCGTGCCAAGAAAGATACTTTTGGCTTGAGAAAGATGTTCAAGTAAGCATAGCCTCCAACTTCCCTTCATTCATAATATAATAAGAAATAATAAAACTAACGATAATGACGATACGCAAAACCTTTATCGCTGCTATCTTGTGTCTGCTGACAACTCTGTCAGCAGCACAGGATACGCGCGAACAGATAGAACTGGTACTAATGGACGGCAATACTGCTATCTTCAGTTCAGAAGGCTTCTCCAACGACAAACAGGTAGCTGTCGATAACTCCTGCAAAGCAGTACTCAACAGGATACTTTACAATGGCGTTGAGGGATTCAACGGAGGGGAAGCTATCGTTACCAGCGGACAGCAAACCAACATCTGGTTAAAAAACTTCTTTACAGGAAAGTATCCTGCATACAAGTCTTTTGTAGGAGGCGTAGAGCTCTTAGGTGGTTTTGACAATACGCCGCAAGGTGAAATCCATTGTCGGACTCACGTTATTATTGATTTTGGCAAACTGATGAGTACTTGTCGGACACAGGGACTGATGGAAGAAGCTGGCGCTCGACCCATAGAGCAGCGCACCACTGCACCCCAGCAAATGAAACAGCGTCCTAAGCGTTCGTTCTAATATACGTGCGGTAGCCGTAGATAATAATAACGAGGAAGCAAAGCAGGGGAAGAATAAAGGAAACATTGACGGCAGGCCATCCAAAGATGGTCTGCTGATCTATTATAGAGGCTTGCAACGGCGGCAGTACCGAGCCACCTAAGATTGCCATGATGAGGCCGGCAGCACCAAACTTGGCATCGTCTCCCAACCCCTGAAGGGCTACACCATAGATGGTGGGGAACATGAGCGACATGCAACCCGAAATGGCTACGAGACAATATAGTCCCCAACGGCCATCTATAAAGATGACTCCTAATGTCAGCAGCAATCCCAATGTTGCCAATGAAGCCAACAATCGTCCTGCGTTGATATATTTTAAGAAGTAGGTGCAGATGAAGCGGCTGCTCACAAAGATTATCATGGCTATGATGTTATACTGTTGTGACAGTACCTCGGCTTCACGCTCAGCCATTCCTTCTTCCATGAAGACGCGAGTGCCGTACTGTATGATGAAGGTCCAGCACATAATTTGTACACCAACATAGAAAAACTGAGCAATGACACCTTCGCGATAATGGTGGATGCTAACAATACGCTTTAAGGTAGCCAATGGGTGGACATCGTGGTTCTTGTCCGCATTGTGTGGCATCTTGGCAAAATAGATGACGGCAAACATGACGGCAATCACTGCGCCAATAATGAGATAAGGTGTGATGAGCACGCTGAGGTCGGCATCACGTATGGCGGCAAAGTCTGCATCACTCAGTTGTGCTCGGTCTTCAGTGGAAGCAGGATGCAGTTTGGCCTGAATGAAGTTCATGGCAACAAACATGCCGCAAAGAGACCCTAAGGGATTAAAGCATTGAGCCATATTCAATCGGCGTGTTGCTGTTTCCTCTGAACCCATCGAGAGAATGTAGGGGTTGCACGAGGTCTCTAGGAAAGACAGTCCGCAGGTTAGAATGAAGTAAGCAAAAAGGAAAGGGTAGTACATGCCTGTCCATGAAGCAGGAAGAAAGAGCAGGGCACCAAGTGCATAGAGCCCTAAGCCCATGAGTACCCCAGCCTTATAAGAGTATTTGCGAATAAACATAGCCGCAGGGAAAGCCATAGCAAAATAACCCCCATAGAAAGCGACTTGCACTAAGGCACCGTCAGTGACACTCATGCGGAAGATTTTTGAGAATGCTTTCACCATAGGATTGGTGATGTCGTTGGCAAACCCCCATAGGGCAAAGCATGAGGTGACAAGGATAAAGGGCACTAGATAGCTCACGCCGTCTTTGTGCAGGATATGGTCGTGTTTTAGGTGCATGTGTTTAGTGTATGGTTATGTTTATTTTGTGCAAAGGTACTAAAAGATTTTGAATTACAAAGTCTCAAGCATTCTTTTTATCACTACGGAGCATGAAATTTCTCGATTGGCAGCCTCTGGGATGACAATGGAGTTGGGACTTTCAATGACATCGTCCGTTACGATAAGGTTGCGGCGCACGGGCAGGCAGTGCATGAATTTGCCATTGTTGGTCCACGACATGTGTTCGGTGTCTACGGTCCACGACATGTCCTTCGAGGTTATCTTTCCGTAGTCGGCGGGATTGGTGACACCAGGGTTCGACCAGTTCTTTGCATAGATGAAGTCGGCACCCTCGAAGGCTTTGCGCTGGTTGTACTCCACACGGGCGCTGCCAACAAACTTCGGGTCGAGTTCGTATCCTTCGGGATGGGTAATGACGAAATCCACATCGGCGGCATTCATCCATTGAGCAAATGAGTTGGGAACAGCCTGTGGCAAGGCGCGGCAGTGAGGAGCCCATGTCAATACCACCTTGGGCTTGGCAGCAGGTAAACCGCTGCCCGCTGTATTCTTCCAATACTCCTTGATAGTGATGAGGTCGGCAAAGGCCTGAAGCGGGTGTACGGTAGCTGTCTCCATGGCGAAAACGGGTCGTCCGCTATACTTGATGAATTGCTGAAGCACAGTCTCTGCATAGTCATACTCTCTGTCTGTCAGTCCTGCAAAGCTACGAACGCCTATCATGTCGCAGTAACACCCCATAACGGGGATAGCCTCCAGCAGGTGTTCTGACTTGTCTCCGTCCATGATGACACCCCGCTCGGTCTCCAGTTTCCAGGCACCAGCATTGACATCAAGTACTATAACGTTCATGCCCAGGTTCATAGCAGCCTTCTGGGTAGAGAGGCGTGTGCGCAACGAGTTGTTGAAGAAAATCATCATCAGGGTTTTGTTCTTACCCAGATGCTGATACTTATAACGGTCGTTCTTAATCTCAAATGCCTCGGCCATAGCTTTCTCCAGTGGGCCGATATCTTCTACGTTGATGAATGTATGCATGATATAATTCTTATTATTTTAACTTCTTATCTGTCCTTCACCCTCAATGAGCCATTTGTAGGTGCAAATCTCCTCCAGAGCCATAGGCCCTCGGGGACCTAATTTCTGGGTAGAGATGCCTATCTCGGCACCCAGCCCAAACTGTGCCCCATCGGTAAACGAGGTGGGGGCATTCCAATAGACACAGGCAGCATCGACAGCCTGTTGGAAGCGGCGTGCCGTCTCTTCGTTCTGTGTGATGATTGCCTCGCTATGTCCTGAGCCATATTGGTCAATATGTTGAATGGCTTCCTCCAATGAGGGTACGGTGCGAATAGCCATCTTGTAATCCATAAATTCCGTGCCAAAGCTCTCGCTGGTTGCCATCTCAAGGAGCACACTCGGATACTGCCCTTCAAGCAGCTGATAGGCAGGTCCGTCGGCATATATCTTCACCTTATGGTCTGCCAGTGGCGCTATCAGTTGGTACAGGTCTCCCAGCCTGCTCTCGTGAATGATCAGACAATCCAGAGCGTTACACACACTGACGCGCCGCGTCTTACCGTTATTTATGATAGCACGCCCCATCTCCAAGTCGCCATCCTTGTCGAAATAGGTATTGACAACTCCAGCTCCCGTCTCAATGACGGGGATGCGTGCAGTACTGCGTACAAAGTCTATGAGGCGCCGCCCACCACGGGGAATGCAGAGGTCTACATATCCTACCGCATTCAGCAGTTCGCCTGTTGCCTCATGGGTTGCAGGTAACAATGTGACTACATCTGGGTCAACACCTTTTTGAACCAGCACTTCGTGTATCAGCTCCACAGCTGCCTGGTTAGAACAGTCGGCATCGCTGCCACCCTTCAGCACACAGGCATTGCCACTCTTGAAGCAGAGTGAGAAGACATCGAAGGTGACATTGGGTCGAGCCTCGTAAATCATACCAATAACACCAAAGGGAACGCTGACACGACACAGACGCAGTCCGTTGGGTAGTGTCTTCTGTTTTGTGATGTGTCCTAAGGGAGAGGGTAGCGAAGCCACGTTACGCATGTCACTGGCAATGTCTGCAAGTCGTTTGCTGGTCAGTTGCAGGCGGTCATAAAGCGGATTTTTCTCGTCCATCCGCGCCAAGTCCTTGCCGTTGGCGGCAAGTAAACGCTCCTCGTTCGCTGTGATGGCATCAGCAACAGCTAGCAGAATGTCGTTGCGCTGTTTGTCTGTCAGTTGGGTAAGTCGCTTGCTAGCCTGTCTGACGCGTTGGAAAGTCTCAGTCAATTGCATATATTATTGTAGTTCTACTTTACCTGTTTGGAATGAATTCTGTATGAGGCACGCTTTGTTTGTCTTGTACCAAGTCAACCAAGATGTCATCACGCTCACCATTTGCAATGATGACACGGATGCCTTGCTCTTGTACCTTTAAGGCCGTAGTGTACTTAGAGTGCATGCCACCACGTCCGAAGGCGCTCTTCTCTGGCTGAATATATTCGGAGAGGTCGCTCCCAGGCTTTACCTCACGGATAAGCTGTGCCAGCGGGTCGTCAGGATGACGGTCGTAGATGCCGTCAATGTTTGACAACAACACCAATGTCTCTGCATCCATCATCCGTGCTATCAGCCCCGACAACTCGTCATTATCTGTAAACATCAGCTCCGTCACGCTTACGGTATCGTTCTCGTTGACAATAGGTAGCACATCGTTTTCAAGCATTACCGTCATACAGGCACGTTGGTTGTTATACTGCTCCCCAGGCTGGAAGTTCTCCTTCATTGTCAGCACCTGACCCACATGGATATTGAACTCACGGAACAAATCGTAATACAGTCCTATCAGTTTTACCTGTCCTACTGCCGAGAACAATTGCCGTTGTTCTACACTGTCAAGGCTGTGGTCTACCTTCAACTCGCCGCGCCCTGATGCCATAGCACCACTTGACACCAGAATGACCTCAAAGCCATTCTTGCGCAACCATGCAACCTGATCAACCAGTGCAGACACACGGGTAACATCCAGTTTGCCATCCTGGCGGGTCAGCACATTGGAGCCCACTTTCACAACAATTCTCGTCTTCATTTAGCGTCTTTCTGTCTGATTTCCACACGGCGTATCTTTCCCGAGATAGTCTTGGGTAGCTCGTCTACAAACTCTACAATGCGCGGATACTTGTAAGGTGCCGTCTCTTTCTTTACATGTTGCTGCAGCTCCTTAACGAGTTCATCACCAGCCTTGTCCTTCCATTCCTTGCCTAGCACAACGGTGGCTTTAACCACCATGCCACGAATATCATCTGGCACACCTGTAATAGCACACTCCACAACGGCAGGGTGAGTCATCAGTGCGCTCTCCACCTCGAAAGGACCAATACGATAGCCACTGGACTTGATAACATCATCAATTCGACCTTCAAACCAGTAGTAGCCGTCTTCATCGCGCCAAGCCATGTCACCAGTATGATATATACCGTCGTGCCAGGCCTCGCGTGTCAGTTCTGCGTCGCGATAGTACTCTTTAAATAGTCCGATGGGTTTCTTGTCTCCTACACGAACAACGATTTCACCCTTCTCACCATCTTCACACGGAGTACCGTCAGCACGCAGCAGGTCGATATGATATTGCGCATTGGGAATACCCATAGAGCCAGGCTTTGGGGTCATCCAGGGGAAGGTGCCCAGTGTCATGGTGGTCTCTGTCTGTCCGAAACCCTCCATCATGCGGATGCCTGTTTTCTCGTAGAACTTGTCAAAGACGGCAGGATTCAGTGCCTCGCCAGCTGTAGTGCAGTACTCCAGAGAACTCAAGTCATACTTTGACAGGTCCTCGCGAATCATAAAACGGTATATGGTGGGCGGAGCGCAAAAACTCGTCACCTTGTACTTCTCAATTTGGCGCAACAGCGTATCTGCATTGAATTTCTCATGGTCAAAGACAAAAACGGTAGCCCCGGCAAACCACTGTCCGTAGAACTTCCCCCAAACAGCCTTGCCCCAACCCGTGTCTGCCACTGTCAGGTGCAATGAACCTTCATGCAGGTTGTGCCAAAACACGCCTGTAGTCAAATGTCCCAACGCATACAGGTAGTCATGAGCAACCATCTTAGGCTCTCCGCTCGTGCCGCTCGTGAAGTACATCAGCATGGTGTCGTTGTTGTTATTGACAAAAGCTGGCCGCTTGAATTTGGGAGCCTGCCGCCACTCCGACTGCCAGTCGCGGAAACCTTCAGGGATGGGCTTTCCGTGGTCGGTAATCGTGATATACTGTTTCACAGTAGGACTTTCTGGCATTGCCAACCGTATTTGCTCTGTGACATAGGCATCATCAACGCAGATGATTGCCTTGATAGAAGCGCGGGTGTTACGGTACACAATGTCGTGCTTGGTCAGCATGTGGGTAGCAGGAATCACGATAGCTCCAATCTTACACAGTGCCAACATGACAATCCACCACTCGTAGCGACGCTTTAAAATGAGCATCACGGGGTCGTTCTTTCCGATACCTAACGTCTGCAGGTAGCTGGCGGCCTGATCCGACTGTTCTTTCAGCTGTGCAAACGTGGTACGAATCTCTTCGCCCTGGTCGTTAGTCCACAGCAGTGCTAAGCCGTCAGGCTTTTCTTCTGCCCAGACATCCATAACATCGTAGGCAAAGTTGAAATTCTCTGGGACAATGAATTCCAGATGCTTATTATAATCCTCTATGGAGGTAAAACTGGTCTGCTTTAAAAAACGTTCTATCATCTTTTACCTTTTTAC
>CAMNIA010000012.1 GCA_946540105.1 uncultured Prevotella sp.
CTTGTACAACAAGCACCAGAACTACAAACTCTACATGATTCCGGCGCTCTTTGCGATTGTAATGATGCTGATGACAGGCTTCCTGCCTACACTCAACATCGTGGGCGAGAAAGAGGCTGGCACCATCGAACAGATTAACGTCACGCCCGTCTCCAAGTGGTCGTTCATCCTCGCCAAACTCATTCCTTACTGGCTCATTGCACTGTTTGTCATCACCGTGTGCCTGCTGTTGGCGTGGCTCGTCTATGGCATCACGCCAGTAGGTCCTTTGTGGCTCATCTACGTACTTTCCATGCTGCTGGCGCTGTTCTTCTCGTCGTTTGGACTCATCGTATCCAACTACTCAGACACCATGCAGCAAGCCATGTTCGTCATGTGGTTCTTTGTGGTGTGCATCTTGCTGCTTTCAGGTCTTTTCACCCCCACTCGCTCCATGCCTGAGTGGGCATATCTCACCACCTACGTCAACCCCATGCACTACTTCATCGACGCCATCCGTACCATATTCATTCGTGGCGGAGGCCTACACGAAATAGCCCATCAAGTCTTAGCACTGGCTGGCATCAGCATACTAATGGGATGTTGGGCAGTGCAGAGCTATAAAAAGAATAGTTAACTGTTTGGCTGTATCAAAAAAAATACGTACCTTTGCACCCGCAAAAATTATAAATAAGGTATAAAGAAGACATGATAACAGTCACAAATCTGGCTATTCAGTTTGGAAAGAAGACGCTTTACAAGGACGTCAATCTGAAATTTACAAGTGGTAATATCTATGGCATCATTGGTGCTAACGGTGCCGGCAAGTCGACACTGCTGCGCGCCATTAGCGGTGAGTTGGAACCCAACAAGGGCACCATCGAGATGCAGCCCGGCGAGCGACTGAGCGTGCTGGAGCAGGACCACTTCAAATACGATGAACACACGGTGATGAATACGGTGCTGATGGGACATCAGCCTCTGTGGCAGAACATGAAGGAGCGCGAAGCACTGTATGCTAAGGACGAGATGACCGAAGAAGACGGCGTGCGCGCTGCCGACCTTGAAATGGCTTTTGCCGAGATGAACGGATGGGAGGCTGAGAGCGAAGCTGCACAGCTGTTGCAGAACCTGGGCGTACAGGAAGGTCAGCACTACAAACAGATGGCGGAGATTTCGAATAACGAGAAGGTGCGCGTCATGCTGGCTAAGGCACTCTTCGGCCACCCCGACAACCTGCTGCTGGACGAGCCCACCAACGACCTCGACCTGGACACGGTGCAGTGGTTGGAGGAATACCTGTCGAACCTGGAGCAGTGCGTGCTTGTCGTCTCACACGACCGTCACTTCCTGGATGCCGTCTCGACCCAGACTGTCGACATCGACTTCGGCAAGGTGACGCTCTTCTCAGGTAACTACTCCTTCTGGTACGAGTCATCGCAGCTAGCATTACGCCAGGCTCAGAACCAAAAGATGAAAGCCGAGGAGAAGAAGAAGCAGCTGGAGGAGTTCATACGCCGCTTCTCTGCCAACGTAGCCAAATCGAAGCAGACAACATCGCGTAAGAAGATGCTGGAGAAACTGAACGTAGAAGAGATTACTCCCTCAACGCGTAAGTATCCGGGCATCATCTTCTCGATGGAGCGCGAGCCTGGCACGCAGATTCTCGAGGTAGAAGGCCTGAAGGCTGTCGATGCCGACGGCACGGTGCTGTTCGACAACGTGTCATTCACTATCGAGAAAGGTCAGAAGACGGTGTTCCTGTCGCACAACCCTAAGGCAATGACGGCACTGTTTGAAATCATCAACGGCAACCGTGAGGCCGATGCAGGCACCTACAAGTGGGGCGTCACCATTACGACAGCCTACCTGCCGCTGGACAACACGGCGTTCTTCCAGTCCGAGATGAACCTCGTTGACTGGCTGAGCCAGTTTGGTACGGGCAATGAGGTGATGATGAAGTCGTTCCTGGGGCGCATGCTCTTCAAGGATGAGGACATACAGAAGAAGGTCTGCGTGCTGAGCGGTGGCGAGAAGATGCGATGCATGATAGCACGCATGCAGCTGAAGAACGCCAACTGCCTGATTCTGGATACGCCCACCAACCACCTGGACCTGGAGTCTATTCAGGCCTTCAACAACAACCTCATTGCGTTCAAGGGCAACATCCTGTTTGCATCTCACGACCACGAGTTCATCAATACCGTTGCCGACCGCATCATTGAACTGACACCCAAGGGCACCATTGACAAGCTGATGACCTACGACGACTACATCTACGACGAGGCCATCAAGGCCAAGAAGGCTGAAATGTATGCCTAAAGCGTATTGGCACGAAATTTGCTGTCAATGTTGTAAACAAATATATAACACACTATCATGGAAGAAGAAAAGATAAACACTGAAGAAACTGAGAACATCGAGAACGCTGAGCAGGAAACCACAGCAACCAGCGAAGCTGAAGCTGAAGCAGAAGCCGCCACTAACGCTGACGCTGAGACTGCCGCCGAGACTGAGGAAGAGAAAGACCCGCTCGAGGCTGCACAGGAGGAGATAGAACAGTTGAAGACACAGATACTTTATAAGACGGCCGAGTTTGACAACTACCGCAAACGCACGCTCAAAGAGAAGGCCGAACTCATACTGAATGGCGGCGAGAAGGCCGTAAGCGCCATACTGCCCGTCATCGACGATATGGAACGCGCCATAGAAAACGGCGCCAAGACGGACGACCCTGAAGTGCTGCGCGAAGGCATGGACCTCATCTTCCATAAGTTCATGAAAGCACTGGAAGGACTGGGCGTAAAGAAGATAGAGACCGAGGGAGCCGACTTCAATACCGACCTGCACGAGGCTGTCGCTATGGTACCAGGCATGGGCGACGACAAGAAGGGAAAGGTTATTGACTGTCTGCAAGCTGGCTATCAGTTGAACGACAAGGTCATACGGCATGCCAAAGTGGCAGTCGGACAATAGTTGAGAGTTGAGAGTTGAAAGTTGAGAGTTGAAAATCAATGGCACAAAAAAGAGACTACTATGAGGTGCTTGGCGTTGACAAGAACGCTACTGAAGACCAGATAAAAAAGGCGTATCGCACCATCGCCATCAAATACCACCCTGACCGCAATCCTGGCAACAAAGAAGCCGAGGAGAAGTTCAAGGAGGCAGCAGAAGCATACGATGTGCTGCACGACCCCGAGAAGCGCAAGCAGTATGACACCTTCGGATTTAACGGTCCTGGAGGTGGCAGCGGCTTCGACCCCTTTGGTGGAGCATCAATGAACATGGACGACATCTTCTCGATGTTTGGCGACATCTTCGGAGGAAGGGCCGGATTCGGAGGATTCGGAGGCGGTGGAAGCCGACAGCCCCAGAGACATCGCGGAACGGACCTGCGACTGAAAGTAAGGCTGACACTGCAGGAGATAGCCCACGGCGTCACCAAGAAGTTTAAGGTGCGTAAGGACATTACCTGCTCACACTGTCACGGAACGGGAGCAGAGAGCGGCAGCGCTACGGAGCAGTGTCCGACGTGTCACGGTTCGGGTGTCATCACTCACACCACGCAGAGCCTCTTCGGCATGATGCAGTCGCAGGGCATTTGTCCAACGTGCGGCGGCGAAGGAAAAGTCATCAAGAACAAGTGCAAGCACTGTGGCGGCACGGGTATCGAGAAAGGCGAAGAAGTGGTGGAAATCAAGATACCGGCAGGCGTAGCCGAAGGCATGATAGTCAACGTGCCTGGCAAGGGCAACGCAGGACGGCATAACGGCATCAACGGAGACATACAGGTCATGATTGAGGAGGAAGAGAACGACACCTTCATCCGCGACAACAACGACTTGATATACAACCTGTTGCTGGACTTCCCAACGGCAGCGCTGGGTGGCGACGTGGAGATTCCAACCATCGAGGGTACGCGACTCAGAGTGAAGATGGAACCTGGTACACAACCAGGAAAGACACTCCGTCTGCGCGGCAAAGGACTGCCCGCCGTACAGGGCTACGGACGCGGCAACGGCGACCTGGTAGTCAACGTCAGCGTCTTCGTCCCCAAGACACTCACCAGAGACGAGAAGACCGCCATCGAACAGTTCCGCCAAAGCGACAACTTCAAAGGCGATGCCGCCACAAAACGCAGCATCTTCCAAAGGTTCAAAAACTATTTCAGCTAACAACGTACGTTGCTAATAACGGCGCAACTAGTTAGAAAACACAATGAACTACCAAGAAACCTGCCAATACCTGTTCAACCAAATGCCCATGTTCGAAAAGCATGGGGCTGCTGGCTATAAGGAGGGACTTGCCAACACGCTGGAACTTGACGAACACTTCGATCATCCGCATCGTGCCTATGTCACCATTCATGTGGCAGGAACCAACGGCAAGGGCAGCGTCTCGCATACGCTTGCTGCCATACTGCAACGGTGTGGCTATCGCGTAGGACTATACACCTCGCCCCATCTCGTCGACTTCCGCGAGCGCATACGCGTCAACGGCGAACCCGTCAGCGAACGCTACGTAACTGAATTCGTCAAAAAGGAACGCTACTTCTTTGAGCCCCTGCACCCTTCGTTCTTTGAGGTGACAACGGCGCTGGCATTCAAGTACTTCCGCGACATGAAAGTCGACATTGCTGTCATTGAGGTGGGACTGGGAGGCAGACTCGACTGCACCAACATCATCAAGCCCGTTGTCAGCATCATCACCAACATCAGTTTTGACCACATCCAGTTCTTAGGCGACACGCTGGCAAAGATAGCTGGCGAGAAAGCTGGCATCATCAAGCCTGAGGTGCCGGTGGTGATTGGCGAAAACAACGACGAGACGCGTCCCGTCTTTGAAGCCAAAGCACAGCAGCAGAGGGCCCCCATCGTCTTTGCCGAAGACGCACCTGAAGTGGTCAGCACCAAGTCGCTACCAACAGGCGAGCTGCTAGTCAACACGCACCATTTCGGCACGTTGACATACGACCTTGGCGGCTGCTACCAGAAACACAACATCAACACGGTACTGAAAGCAGTGATGCTACTGGCTGAACAAGGATTTATAAGTCTAGGAAAGGGATATACCAAGGAAATTACCGACGCCGTCGCCCATGTAGCAGAAAAAACAGGGCTCAAGGGACGATGGCAGACAGTAAGGAGTGCACCACGTGTGATTTGCGACACGGGACATAACGTCGGCGGTTGGCAATACATCAGCCAGCAGCTGAAGAACATCATCTGCCAGCAGTTGCACATCGTCTTCGGAATGGTCGACGACAAAGACCTCGACGGCGTGCTCAGCCTGCTGCCCACCAATGCCACATACTACTTTACCAAAGCCGACAACCATCGTGCCGTCAACGAAGAGACGCTGCAACAGAAGGCTGCCGCATACAAGTTGAAGGGCAACACCTACCCTACCGTCAGCCTGGCGTTTCAGGCTGCTATGGAAGCGGCGGCACCCGACGATGTCGTCTTCGTAGGAGGCAGCAGCTATGTGGTCGGCGACTTCCTGAAATACTGGGAAGAAACAAATTCATGAACGTACAACTAAAACTACAAAATATATGGCTAACACGACAGAAGCAACAAACATGTGCGGACTGAACCGCAAAGACTTTCAAACCGTCATCAATGGCAAGAAAACCGACCTCTTCATCCTGAAGAACCGCAAGGGTTTTGAAGTGGCTGTAACTAACTACGGCGGCGCTATCGTTGCCATCATGGTGCCTGACAAAGACGGCAACGTGGCTAACGTCATACAAGGACACGACAACATACAAGACGCCATCAACGACACTGCTCCCTATAAGTCGACGCTCATAGGACGTTACGGCAACCGCATCGCAAAAGGTATGTTCACCCTGAACGGCAAGGAGTATCAACTTGCTGTCAACAATGGTGTCAACGCCTTACATGGCGGTCCTGCAGGTTTCCACGCACGCATATGGGATGCCAAGCAAATGGGACCACGCGCGCTGGCGCTCACCTACACCAGCAGCTACGGCGAGGAGGGGTTCACGGGCGAGTGTCGCATCACGGTGGAATATACCTTCACTGACGACAACGAGTTGGTGATAGAGTATCTGGCAACGACCAACAAGAAGACCATTATCAACCTGACACACCACGCATATTTCTCACTGACAGGCATCGCCAACCCCACACCGACGGTCGACAACCAACTGTGCGAGGTGAATGCCGACTTCTACCTGCCCATTGATGACACCTGCATCCCTACGGGCGAGATTCTGAAGGTTGCAGGCACCCCGTTTGACTTCCGCACGGCAAAAACCGTAGGTCAGGATATTGATGCCGACAACAAACAGATAAAGAACGGTAACGGCTACGACCACTGCTTCGTGCTGAACAAAAGGGAAGAAGGCGAACTGAGTTTTGCTGCACGACTGACTGAACCTCAAAGCGGACGCTTGCTGGAAGTCTACACCACTGAACCGGGTATGCAGCTGTACACCGACAACTGGGCTGACGGCGTGAAAGGACAGAACGGAGCCACATTCCCCAAACGCTCGGCAGTATGTTTCGAGTGTCAACACTTCCCTGACTCGCCTAACCGACCCTACTTCCCCTCTGTTGTCCTGAATCCAGGACAGCAGTACAAGCAGAAGACAATATACCGCTTCGGCATTGCAAAATAAGACACACTATCATATTATAGAAACGAACCACCATGATTGAAATTGAACAAGTCAGAAGTCGTTTCATCAAACACTTCGACGGTAAGACGGGCAACGTCTATACTGCACCAGGACGCATCAACCTGATTGGCGAGCACACCGACTACAACGGCGGATTCGTATTCCCAGGGGCCGTCGACAAAGCTGTCGTCGCCGAGATGCGCGCCAACGGAACTGAAGACACCGTAAGGGCTTATGCCATCGACCTGAAAGACCGTGTGGACTTCAAGCTGTCAGACCCACAGGGACCTCGCACCACGTGGGCACGCTATGTTTATGGCATCGCACTGGAAATGAAAAAACTGGGCGTGCCTGTCAAGGGTTTCAACATCGCCTTCGCAAGTGACGTCCCATTAGGTGCCGGCATGTCGTCGAGCGCTGCGCTGGAGAGTTGCTTTGCCTGCGGCTTGAACGACATCTTTGGCAACAACAAGGTAGCAAAGTGGGATATGGCGTTGGCTGGACAGGCTACTGAACATAACTACATTGGCGTCAACTGCGGCATCATGGACCAGTTTGCCAGCGTCTTCGGAAAGGCTGGATGCCTGATGCGTCTGGACTGTCGCTCACGCGAATTCGAATACTTTCCCTTCAAACCTGACGGCTATCGGCTCGTATTGCTCGACAGCGCCGTAAAGCACCAACTGGCAGGCTCGCCATATAACGACCGCCGTAACTCATGCGAAAATGTGGTGAAGCACATTGCCGACAAACACCCTGAGGGTAAGTTCGAGACGCTGCGTGACTGCTCGTGGGAACAGCTGGAAGAAGTCAAGGCTACCGTTGGCGACGAGGATTACAAACGCGCCAAATTCGTCATTGGCGAGAAAGCACGCGTCCTGGCGGTAAGCGAAGCCTTGAAAGAGGGCGACTATGAGCAGGTAGGCGAACTGATGTATCAAACACACGACGGTTTGTCGAAAGACTATGAGGTGAGCTGTGAAGAGCTCGACTTCCTGAACCAGATAGCACGCGACAACAAGGTCACTGGCTCGCGCATCATGGGTGGTGGCTTTGGCGGCTGCACCATCAACCTGGTACGTAACGACCTGTACCAGACGTTCATCGCTGACGCTAAGAAACGCTTCTCTGAGAAGTACGGACACGAGCCAAAGGTCATCGATGTCGTCATCGGAGACGGCGCCCGTAAGCTCTGCTGAACACATGAACGAGCACAAGATAATCAACGACCCCGTCTTTGGGTTTATCAAGATTCCCAGAGGGTTGCTGTATGACATCGTCAGTCACCCACTGTTCCAGCGACTGAACCGCATCAGTCAGCTGGGACTGACCAGTGTCGTCTATCCTGGTGCCCGTCATACGCGTTTCCAGCATTCCATAGGGGCGTTTCACCTCATGTCAGAAGCGGTGAAGTCACTATCGGAAAAGGGTATTTACATCTTCGACTCGGAGGCGGAAGCGGTACAAGCTGCCATCTTGATGCACGACATCGGACACGGGCCTTTTTCGCACGTGTTGGAGCACACGCTGATGCAAGGCATCTCTCACGAGGATATCTCGCTGAAGATGATGGAACAGATCAATCGTGACTTTCACGGTGAACTGAATCTGGCTATCAGCATCTTCAAGGATGAGTATCCTAACAAAATCTTCCATCAGCTCATTTCGTCACAACTCGATATGGACCGGCTGGACTACCTGCGACGCGACTCGTTCTATACAGGTGTAACCGAAGGAAACATCGGCTCAGCACGCATCATCAAGATGCTCAATGTCGCCGACGACCGACTGGTGGTGGAGGCGAAAGGCATCTACTCAATAGAAAACTACCTCACAACGCGACGCCTCATGTATTGGCAGGTGTATCTGCACAAGACGACGGTGGGTTATGAGAAGATACTGGTTAACGCCTTGATGCGTGCCAAACATCTTGTACAGCAGGGACACGAAGTCTTTGCAACTCCTGCCCTAGCCTATTTCCTTAAGAACAACATCGATGCTGCTTGGTTTGACACGCATCCTGAAGCGCTACATCTGTATGCCGAACTGGATGACTCAGACATCTGGAGTGCCATGAAGGTGTGGAAACACAGCGACGACCACATCCTGGCTACGCTGGCTACCGACTTGCTGGACAGAAAACTGTTCAAGGTGGAAGTGACTGAGGAGAAACCCTCGAACGAACACCTGAAGGAAATCAGTGCCGGCATTGCCAGAGCGATGGGTATCAGCGAGGAAGAAACCCAATGGCTGATGAACCTGACGGAGATAGGAAAAGACATGTATAATCCTGACGACGACAGCATCGGCATTCTTTACAAGGACGGCACCGTCAAAGATATTGCAGAGGCGTCAGAAATCCTTAACGTGCAACTACTTTCCAAAAAAATACGTAAATATTACCTTTGTTATCAACGTTTTTAAGAAAAAATGTGTACCTTTGCAAAAATATAACCAAAAAGAGCAATTAAATATGGAATTTACAGCCAAACAAATTGCCGACATGATAGGCGGCAGCGTGGAAGGCAACGAAAATGCCAAGATAAATAGTTTTGCGAAGATTGAAGAAGGCAAGGAAGGTGCCATTTCGTTCCTGTCAAACCCCAAATACACTTCTTATATCTATGAAACCAAGTCGAGCGTCGTACTGGTGAACAACGACCTCGAACTGGAACATCCCGTCAGCTGTACACTGATACGCGTAGAGAATGCCTACGATTGTGTAGCCAAACTGATGCAGATGTATGCACAAATGCTGCCAAAGAAGCAGGGCATCGACTCACTGGCGTTCGTGGCGAAGTCGGCGAAGATTGGCAAGGATGTCTATATCGGTCCCTTCGCCTGCATTGGCGAGAATGTCACCATAGGGGACGGATGTGCCATCTATCCGCATGTCGTTATCTATGACGGCTGTAAGATTGGCAACAATGTCACCATTCATGCAGGCTCGATCATTGGTGCCGACGGCTTCGGCTTCGCGCCCAATCAGGAGGGTTACGACAAGATACCACAATTGGGAATCGTTGTCATCGAGGACAACGTGGAGATTGGTGCCAACACCTGTGTTGACCGCTCTACTATGGGACAAACCGTTATTCACAAAGGTGTCAAGTTGGACAACCTCATCCAGGTGGCTCATAACTGCGAGATTGGCGAAAACACCGTCATGTCGGCACAAGTCGGTATGGCTGGGTCGACGAAGATTGGCGCCTGGTGTATGGTGGGCGGACAGGCTGGCTTCTCAGGACACATCAAGATAGCCGACCGGACGTTTGTCGGCGCACAAAGCGGCGTCATCAGCAACACTAAAGGCAATGGCGAGCAACTGATTGGTGCGCCTGCCATTGACCCCAAAGTATTCTTCAAGGCTCAGGCTGTAATGAAGAAATTGCCTGATATGTACCGCGAACTGGGAGCCCTCCGCAAGGAATTGGAAGAACTTAAGAAATCGAAATAAACTATGAAACAACAGACTCTGAAAGGCAGTTTCTCGCTCTATGGAAAAGGACTGCACACAGGATTGAACCTTACTGTAACATTTAACCCCGCACCAGAGAATACGGGTTATAAAATACAGCGCATTGACTTAGACGGCGAACCCATCATCGACGCGATAGCCGAGAATGTAGTCGACACGCAGCGCGGTACGGTGCTGGCAAAAGGCGACGTACGGGTCTCTACCGTCGAGCATGGTATGGCAGCCCTCTATGCAATGGGTATTGACAACTGTCTCATACAGGTCAACGGACCCGAATTCCCTATTCTGGACGGCTCTGCCATACAGTATGTACAGCGTATTAAAGAAGTAGGACTCGTCGAGCAGAATGCGCCAAAGGACTTCTATATTATTCGCAAGAAGATTGAGTTTAAGGACGAGAAGACAGGCTCGTGCATCACGCTGCTGCCCGACAACGAGTTTTCGCTCACTGTCATGTGCTCGTTCGAGTCGAAATTCATCAACTCACAATTTGCCACACTCGACAAGATTGATAAATTTGCCACCGAGGTGGCCGCTGCACGTACCTTCGTCTTCGTACGCGACATCGAACCGCTGTTGCAGGCGAACCTCATCAAAGGCGGCGATATGGACAATGCTATCGTCATCTATGAGCGCCAGACAACGCAGGAGCGGCTTGACTGGTTGGCTGACAAGTTGGGTGTAGAACACCGCGACGCCAACGAACTGGGGTACATCCAGCACAAACCCTTGGTATGGGAGAACGAATGTACACGCCATAAGCTGCTCGACATCATTGGCGATATGGCGCTTATCGGCAAGCCTATCAAGGGACGCATCATTGCTACACGTCCCGGACATACCATCAACAATAAGTTTGCACGCCAGATGCGCAAGGAGATTCGCAAGCATGAGGTGCAGGCACCTATCTACGACCCCAACGAGGAACCCGTGATGGATGTCAACCGCATACGCGAACTGTTGCCTCACCGCTATCCCATGCAGCTGGTTGACAAGGTTATCGCGCTGGGTGCCAATAGCATTGTGGGTATCAAGAACGTCACTGCCAACGAGCCCTTCTTCCAGGGGCATTTCCCTGAAGAGCCTGTGATGCCTGGCGTGCTGCAGATTGAGGCGATGGCACAGTGTGGCGGACTGTTGGTGCTGAACACGCTCGAGGAACCTGAACGCTGGTCGACATACTTTATGAAGATTGACGACGTCAAGTTCCGCCAAAAGGTTGTGCCTGGCGACACCCTACTCTTCAAGGTCGACCTATTGGCGCCCGTACGTCACGGTATCTCATCGATGAAAGGCTATATCTTTGTAGGCGACCACGTTGTTGCCGAAGCTACATTTACAGCCCAAATCGTCAAGAACAAATAAACATTAGGATTACGGAAAGCCCGTCATAACGGAATAAACGCATTAAACAAGCTATTATGGCAAATCAGATTCATCCCTTGGCTGTCGTCGACCCTGAGGCTATACTTGGCGACAACAACGTTATAGGTCCTTTTTGCGTCATCGACAAGAATGTCGTCATAGGTTCTGGCAATAAGTTGCTGAACAACGTCACCATCCACTTTGGTGCCCGCATCGGCGATAACAACGAGTTTTTCCCTGGTTCCTCGATTTCCACCAAGCCACAGGATTTGAAGTTCCAGGGCGAGGAGACCACCTGCGAGATAGGAAGCAACAACTCTATCCGCGAGAACGTCACCATTAGCCGCGGAACGGCATCACGTGGAAAGACGGTAGTAGGCAACAACAACCTGCTCATGGAGAACATGCACATAGCCCACGACTGCATCATAGGCAATGGTTGCATTATAGGTAACTCCACGAAGATTGCCGGCGAGGTTGAAATCGACGACTTTGCCATTATCTCTGCCACCTGTCTGTTCCACCAGTTCTGTCGTGTGGGCAGTTATATCATGTTCCAGGGTGGCTCACGTACCTCGCAGGATATTCCACCCTATGTTATTGCTGGCAAAGAACCCATCCGCTATGCAGGCGTCAACCTCATAGGCCTGCGTCGTCGTGGTTTTGCCAATGATGTCATCGAGGCCATTCACGACGCCTACCGCATCATCTACTCGAAAGGGGTGATGAAAGAAGGCGTAGCTGAGGCGCGTGCCAAATATCCCGACAGCAAGGAGGTGGAGTATATTTGCTCATTCATCGAGTCGTCAAAGCGGGGTGTCATCAGATAAATGCAGACGCTCATCGTCATTACAGGACCTACAGCTGTAGGGAAGACGGCACTCACCATCGAGCTTGCCCAACACTATGGCGTACCCATCCTCAATGCCGACTCCCGTCAGATATACCGCGAATTACCTATCGGTACTGCGGCACCGACACAAGAGGAACAAAGACTGGTAAAGCACTATTTTGTATCGACGAAAAGCATCAAGGACTATTACAACGCCTCACTGTTTGAGCAGGAGGTATTAGAACGTCTGGAGGAGTCCGCTTCCGACATCAACATTCTATCAGGAGGTTCTATGATGTACATCGATGCTGTATGCAACGGTATTGACGACATTCCCACCATACGGGATGACATACGCGAAGAGATGAAACGACGCTATCGGGAGGAAGGACTTGAGTCTCTGTGCGAAGACCTGAAACGCCTGGACCCTGAACACTACGAGGTCGTCGACCGACAAAACTACCGACGCGTGATTCACGCTTTGGAGATATGTTACCAGACAGGAAAGACCTACACGTCGTTTCGGAAACAAGAGAAGAAGCCGCGACCGTTCCGCATCGTCAAAATAGGACTCAACCGCAATCGTCAGGAACTGTATGACCGTATCAACCGGCGCGTAGACAAAATGATGGACGACGGACTGTTGGAAGAGGCTAAAGGGTTATACGATTTCCGAGCCACGAATGCGCTCAACACCGTAGGCTATAAAGAGCTATTCGACTATATTGACGGACGTTGGTCGCTCGACGAAGCCGTCGAACGCATCAAAGGAAACACCCGTCGCTATGCGCGCAAGCAGCTGACGTGGTTTAAGCGCGACCCAGACATGCGGTGGTTCCATCCCGACCAGAAACAAGAAATCCTGAACTACATACAATATGAAACAACTCATCAGTAAATACTGGCAGAAGCTGAAAGGGTTCTGGCCTTGGTATAAAGGACTTTACAAAGGACGTAAATGGTACGTGAAGACTTGTGCCGTACTGGGCACGCTTGTCGTAACCTTTATACTCTATCTCTTTATGGTTGACATTAACTTTCTGTGGCTCTTTGGCAAGTCTCCCTCGATTTCCGATGTCAGGAACACACATGCCGCCGAAGCCTCGCAGATTATCAGCGCCGACGGAAAAATCATCGGTAAGTTCTTCAGCGAGAACCGCATGCCGGTTGAGTACGATGATGTCAACCCCGTATTCTGGGAAGCTCTGATAGATACCGAGGATGAGCGTTTCTATCACCATAACGGCATCGACTATCAGGCCTTTGTGGCTGCACTAAAGGACTACGTCATGCACCGCGATGCACGTGGCGCTTCCACCATCACGCAACAACTGGCGAAGAACCTCTTCCGCGTACGTACGCAGTATTCTACAGGGCTACTGGGTAACATACCAGGCGTTAAGATGCTCATCATGAAGAGTAAGGAGTGGATTACCGCCTATAAGCTGGAGTGGTACTTCTCGAAGAAAGAGATTCTCACGATGTATGCCAATACCGTCGACTTCGGTTCCAACGCCTTTGGCATCAAGACTGCTGCAAAGACTTACTTCAATACAACCCCCAAGAAGCTCACTGCCGACCAGGCTGCCATTCTCGTGGGACTGCTCAAAGCCACCACCTACTATAATCCGCGACTGAACCCCAAGAACTCGGCAATGCGCCGCAATGTGGTACTGAACAACATGCTCAAGCACCAGCACCTGACGCAGACCGCCTACGACACGCTGACCGTCAAGCCTATCACGCTGGACTATAGCGTTGAAGATGCCTACGACGGCGATGCCAACTACTTCCGCGAGGCGGTGGCAGACTGGATGAAACAGTGGTGTCGCGAATACTATGGTGACGACCGAGCCTACGCCTACTATACGGAGGGGCTGAAAATCTATACGACGCTTGATACGCGCATGCAGCAATATGCCGAAGAAGCTGCCGTCAAACAGATGCAGCAGGTTCAGCGCACCTTCAACAACCACTGGGGCACGATGGCTCCCTGGCGTGATGAGCACCATCAGGAGATGCCCCATTTCATTGAGGACCTTGCAAAGAAGACCGCTTACTACAAGCATCTGGACAAGAAGTTTGAAGGCAATCAGGACTCCATAGACTACTACCTCAACCTGCCGCATAAGGTTAAGTTGTTCGACTACGAGAAGGGCACCATTGAGAAGGAGATGTCAACAATGGACAGCATCCGTTATATGGAGCGCTTCATGCATTGCGGCTTTATTGCTATGGAACCACAGACAGGACACGTGAAAGCCTGGGTGGGCGACATCGATTTCAAGACATGGAAGTACGACAAGGTGACAGCGCAACGTCAGCCTGGCTCTACCTTCAAGCTCTTCGTCTATGCCGAAGCCATCAATCAGGGCATCACCCCTTGCGACACCCGCAGCGACTCCTATTTCTCTATGAAGGTGCTTGATCACGGCAAGGAGGTGACGTGGGCTCCCACCAATGCCGACGGGCGTTTCTCGGGTGCTAACATCACGCTGAAGCAAGCCTTCGCCATGAGTATCAACTCCGTTGCAGTACGGTTGGGACAGGAGTGTGGCATAGACCGCATTGCAAAGACTGCTCACGACATGGGTATCGAGTCGAAGCTCGACCCCACCCCAGCCCTTGCACTGGGTTCCAGTGACGTAACACTCAAAGAGTTAGTAAATGCCTACTGCACACCTGTCAACAACGGTAAACACCGCAAGCCCATACTCGTCACGCGCATCGTCGACCGTGACGGCAACGAGATATATACCGCACCCGATGAAGAGAAAGAAGTGCTGAGCCCCCATGCTGCCAGTCTTGTCAACCAACTGCTGATGGGAGGCATGAGCGGCACGTCATCACGTCTGAGAGGGTTTGTCGGTTACGACACCGATACCGACTTCGGTGGTAAGACGGGAACGTCCAACAACCACTCCGACGCCTGGTTCATAGGCACCACGCCACGACTGGTGGTAGGTGCCTGGGTAGGTGGCGAATACCGCTGCATTCACTTCCGCACCGGAGAACTGGGTCAAGGTAACAGAACGGCATTGCCCATCTGCGGATATTTCCTTCAGAACGTGCTGAAAGACCCTGCTTTCCGCCGCTACCACGCCAAGTTCGAAATGCCGCGCGACATCCCTGCCAACCAGTATAACTGCACCGGGTATTTCAAAGCCAAGAGCGACTCCGACTCTATCAGCGTTGCCACACCCGATGTCGAAGGTGCCGAGGTGCCTGCCGCTGAAGGCGTACCAGCCGAGACTCCACCCGCTACTACCAATACCGCTGCAGAATGAATACAGCGCCGCAGGAGTTGGACTTGAACAACAAAGAGTGGCAACAAGCGCTGCAAATCGTGCAGTACACCCGTCGCTCGCTGTTCCTGACGGGAAAGGCAGGAACGGGCAAGTCTACCTTTCTACGCTATGTCGCCGCACATACAAAGAAGAAGTTTGTCATCCTTGCACCAACGGGTATCGCCGCCATCAATGCCGGTGGTCAGACGCTGCACTCGTTCTTCAAACTGCCCTTCCATCCGCTGTTGCCTAACGACTCACGCTACAGCATCCGAAACATGCGGAAGACGCTGAAGTATAACGGCGACCTCATCAAGCTGTTGCGCGAACTCGACCTCATCATCATCGACGAGATCTCGATGGTGCGTGCCGATATCATCGACTTCATCGACCGCGTGCTGCGCATCTACTGTCGAAACATGCGTGAGCCCTTTGGCGGCAAGCAGCTATTGCTGGTGGGCGACATCTTCCAGTTGGAGCCTGTCGTTGTCGAGGACGAGTGGCGGCTCTTGCAACCTTTCTACAGCTCTGCCTACTTTTTTGCCGCCAAGGTGTGGCAGCAAATGCAGCTGGTGAGCATCGAACTGCGCAAGGTGTATCGCCAGAACGATGCCGACTTCATTGCCATTCTGGACCGCATTCGCGAGAATGCCGCCACCGATGCCGACCTGCAGGCTATCAACAGCAGGGTGCAGCACGACGCACAGCCGACGGCGAGCAGCATGAAGGGATTCCAGATTACCCTTGCCACCCGCCGCGACACCGTTGACTTTATCAACGAACAGCAGCTGCGCGAGCTGGAGGGGTTCTCAACAACCTTCAACGGCACCGTCAAGGGCGACTTCCCGCTCACTTCCCTACCCGCTCCTATGGAGTTGGAGGTAAAGCTCGGTGCACAGGTTATCTTCACCAAGAACGACAAGGAGAAACGCTGGGTCAACGGCACCCTTGGCGTGGTTATTGGCATCGACGAACAGGAAGGCATCATCGGCATCGTCGACGAGGACGGCCACGAGTACGATGTCATGCGTGAACAGTGGGAGAACGTGCGTTACACGTTCAATGAAACGGAGCAGAAGATTGAGGAGGAACTGCTGGGCACTTTCACACAGTATCCGCTGCGGCTGGCATGGGCCATCACCGTTCACAAGAGCCAGGGCTTAACCTTCCGACAGGTAAAGATAGACTTCTCGGGTGGCGGAGCCTTTGCCGGCGGACAGACCTATGTCGCGCTGTCGCGCTGTTCGTCACTGAAGGGCATCACGCTGGAGGAACCCATCCGTCGCTCCGACATCTTCGTACGACCGGAGGTGGTGGCCTTTGCCCGCCGCTACAACGACGGACAACTCATGCGCAAGGTGCTCTTCGAGAGCAAGGCCGACAAGGAGTACCACGATGCCGTCGAGGCGTTCGACCTTCAGGACTTCGACGCCTTCCTGAAGAACTTCTTCCTTGCCATTCATTCGCGCTACGACATCGAGCGTCCTGAGGTACAGCGCTTCATGCGCCGCAAGCTGAACATCATCCGACGACTGAACGACGAGAAACAACAGCTGCAGGAAGAAATCAAGCGCCGCGAACAACTGCTCAAGCGGCTCTCTGCCGAATATTCGCTATTAGGCAAGGAGTGCGAGGCGGAGCACATGACGGAGGCAGCCATCCGCAACTACGAGAAAGCCCTCGAACTCTACCCTGACGCCCCTGAGCCCAAGCGTCGCCTCAAGAAGCTCAAAGCCAAGAAATGAAGCGTAACACCAACAAACAATAACGACACCAACATGGGAAAAATCATCATAGCAGGCATCGGTCCTGGCAGTAAGGAAGACATCACACCGGCAGTGGTGGACGCTGTGCGTCATTGCGATGTCGTGGTGGGATATAAGTATTACTTCCAGTTTATTACGCCCTACCTGTCAGCTCATTGTCAATGTGTTGACACTGGTATGAAGAAAGAACGCGAGCGTGCCGAGCAGGCGTTCGAATATGCCACAGCGGGCAAAACCGTCGTGGTCATTTCCAGCGGCGATGCCGGCATCTACGGCATGGCTCCGCTCATCTATGAGATGAAGCGTGCCCGTGGTGCAGATATCTCTATCGAGACGCTGCCAGGCATTTCCGCTTTCCAGAAGGCTGCCTCGTTGTTGGGGGCTCCCATCGGCCACGACCTGTGCATCATCTCGCTCTCCGACCTGATGACGCCCTGGGACGTCATAGAACGGCGCATCCGTGCTGCTGCCACTGCCGACTTCGTGACTGCCGTCTATAACCCTAAGTCACACGGTCGCTATTGGCAGTTATTCCGACTGCAGGAGATTTTCCTGCACGAACGGTCGGCAGCTACACCCGTCGGCTACGTACGTCAGGCAGGGCGCGAGGACCAAGAGGTGAAGCTGACGACGCTGGCTGATTTCAATCCCGATGACGTCGATATGTTTACCGTTATCCTTATCGGCAACTCGCAGTCGTATATCGCTGACGGCAAGCTGATTACGCCGCGTGGTTACTATAATAATGAAACGTCAGGCGCAAACCGTGAGAAGATAGGACAAGACATCATGACAGCGTCGTTCCGCACCATTAGGGGTGAGTTGCAGCGGCACGACTATCCCTTAGACCACCTGTGGGCGCTGCTGCATGCTATCCATACCACTGCCGACTTCGACATGGAGCACCTCCTGTATACCGACCAGGGGGCAGTAGCAACGCTTTACGACAAGGTGAAAGACGGCACGCTGACGACCATTATCACTGACGTGACGATGGTGACCAGCGGCATCCGCAAGGGTGCCCTCCAGCGGTTGGGTGTCGAGGCGAAGTGCTACCTGAGCGACCCTCGCGTGGCTGAGATGGCTGCTGCCGAGGGCATCACGCGTACGCAGGCAGGCATCCGGCTGGCTGTCGAGGAGCACCCGCAGGCACTCTTTGCCTTTGGCAATGCCCCTACCGCCCTTATGGAGCTGTGCGAACTCGTCCGCAAGGGCAAGGCCCGTCCCGTCGGCATCATTGCGGCTCCTGTTGGCTTCGTCCACGTGCGCGAGTCGAAACACATGGTGAAGCCATTTAAGGATATTCCCAAAATCATCGTCGAGGGGCGCAAGGGCGGCAGCAACCTCGCTGCCACACTCTGCAATGCCATCCTGACGTTCGACGATGCCGAACAGTTAAAACCAGGACGAGACTTATGAAGACGTGTGACATCATAGGTATCAGCGACAGCCGCAACCAGTGGTTCTCGCCCCAGGTGCTGGACATCATCCGTGGAGGGAGGGTATTCTCCGGTGGCAAGCGTCATCACGACATCGTGGCATCGCTATTGCCTCCCGACGCCATATGGATTGACATCACCGTCCCGCTTTCACAGGTGTTCGCGCAGTACGAACACTATCCCCACCTCGTCATCTTTGCCAGCGGCGACCCCCTCTTCTACGGCTTTGCCAATACCGTACAGCGCGAATGCAAAGGCGTCAGCATGCGGGTGTTTCCTACCTTCAACTCGCTACAGATGCTGGCACACCGCATGCGTCTGCCGTATCACGACATGCACGTTGTGTCGCTGACCGGACGCGATTGGCAGCGGCTGGACGAAGCCCTCATCCGTGGCGAAGCGCTCATAGGCTGTCTGACTGACCGTGTCAAGACGCCGCACACCATCTGGCAGCGAATGGCCGAATATGGCTATACCAACTACAGCATGACGGTGGGCGAGAACCTGGGCAACGAAGCGAGTGAACGCGTGAGCTGCTATGACGCCGGTGCCGTCTATGAACACCCGAACTGCATCATCCTGCAAAAGACAGCGGAGCACTGTCGTCCCTTCGGCATTCCCGATGGCGACTTCGCACTGCTTGACGGGCGACAGAAGATGATTACCAAGATGCCCATCCGTCTGCTCACGCTGCAAGCCCTCGACCTGCCCCACCGCCACGTCATGTGGGACATCGGCTTCTGCACGGGCAGCGTCTCCATCGAAGCCCGTCTGCTGTTCCCCCACCTGCTGATTCATGCCTTCGAGGTGCGCCCTGAGTGCGAGACCATCATTGGCGACAACGCACGCCGTCATGGTGCTCCTGGCATCAACGTCCACATAGGCGACTTCCTGACGGCAGACCTCTCGACGCTCCCCGCCCCCGATGCTGTCTTCATTGGCGGACATGGTGGGCGCCTTAAAGACATCATGGCACGGGTGCTGACGGTACTGGCTGACGATGGCGTCATCGTCATGAACAGCGTCGTGGCTCCTAAGGTGACTACCGACAGCCGACAGCTGTGGACCGATGCCTGCCGTGAACTCGCTCTCAGCGAGGCACCTCCCCTGCATATCCAACTCAACGACCATCACCCCATAACAATACTTAAATGCAGCCGAAAATAGCCATTATACAGATTAGCGAGGCAGGCAGCGACATTGCACATACGCTGCAGCGCACCCTCCAGGCGACACCCCTTCAGCGTACCGACGTCGGTACCCAGTGGCAACACTACGACGCCTTCGTCTTCATTGGCGCTATGGGCATTTGTGTACGCACCATCGCACCCTGCGTCAACGACAAGCACGACGACCCTGCCGTGGTTTGCGTCGACAGTCTCGGACTCAACGCCGTCTCCGTGCTCTCCGGACACATTGGCGGTGCCAACCAGCTCACCCACGACATTGCAGCCCTGCTGGGAGCACGCCCCGTCATCACCACGCAGAGCGACAATGCCGGACTCTGGAGTCTTGACACCCTTGCTGCGCGTTTCGGGTGGACCATCGGCAGCGGTGACGACATGAACGCATGCATCTATGCATTCGTCAACCGCCAACCCACCGCCCTGTTCATGGAGGTGACCGACGACGGTACCGACTATCTGGAGAAGACGCTGCCGCCCCACGTCACCATCGTCAACAGCCTTGCCGACGCCGACCCCGAGAAATACAAGCTGCTCATCATCGTGTCACCCTATATCCGGACTGCACCGGCGGGTATGCTCCGTCTGCACTTCGTACCCATGATAGGCACGCTGGGCTTCGGACTGGCGCACCAGCCTGCCGACTACCAAGACATCTACGCCCAGATAGACGATGCCCTGCGCGGTCAAGGCGTACTGCCCTGCTACAAGCGCTACTGCACCATCGACGTCAAGCGCGACGAGGCGTTCTGTGCCCAACTTGCTGCTGACCACGACAAAGAACTCGTCTTCTACAGCGCCCAACAGCTGGCCGCTGTCGACGTGCCCAACCCCAGCACCACCGTCCAGCAGCACGTCGGAACCCCCAGCGTCTGCGAGGCTGCTGCCATCCTTGGCTCCAACCACGGCATGCTCGTCGTGCCCAAGATGAAGGGAGCACACTGGACCGCAGCCCTCGCCATCGACCACCGCTACCTTCGTCAGTCCCAAGGTCACATCGAGATTGTCGGTGCCGGTCCTGGCGACCCAGACCTGGTGAGCGTGCGCGGACGCCGACTGCTCGAGCGTGCCGACCTCATTCTCTATGCTGGCTCCCTCGTACCCAAGGCACTCACCGACTGCCACAAGCCCGGAGCCACCGTACGCTCCTCTGCCGACATGGCTCTCGAAGAGCAATGTGCACTCATGAAGCAGTTCTACGACCAGGGTAAGTACATCGTGCGTCTGCATACCGGCGACCCCTGCATCTTTGGTGCCATACAAGAGCAGATGGCCTTCTTCGACCAGCACCACATGGACTATCACATCACCCCGGGCATCTCGTCGTTCCTTGCCGCTGCCGCCGAACTGCAGAGTCAGTTCACCATTCCCGAGCGCTGTCAGACCATCATCCTCACGCGCGGTGAAGGGCGTACCCCCATGCCCCAGAAGGAGCAACTGCACCTCTTGGCACGCAGTCAGTCCACCATGTGCATCTTCCTCTCAGCCTCTATTGTCGACGACGTCCAGCGCGAGCTCCTCATGGAGTATCCTGCCGACACCCCTGTTGCCGCCTGCTATCACCTCACCTGGCCCGACCAGCACATCTACCGTGGTCAGCTGAAGGACCTTGCCGCCATCGTTCACGACAACCACCTCACGCTCACCACCATGCTCGTCGTCGGTGAAGCCATTGACAACCGCCAGGGTCTGTCAGAGCTCTACTCCAAGCACTTCACCCACCTCTTCCGCCAGGGCGACGATACTGCCACGACGCCGTAACACGCCGCTTCGGTTCGCTACGACACCAGCAAACCTAAAAAAGAGGATGAGTCGCAAGCCCCATCCTCTTTAGTTTATTTCCGTATAGCCCCACAGGCAATGTTCCTGCTAGCGGTTTTCGTTT
>CAMNIA010000013.1 GCA_946540105.1 uncultured Prevotella sp.
ATGGCTTGCGGCACACCTGTCATCACCAGCAACACATCGTCGATGCCGGAGGTTGGTGGTCCCGACGCCATTCTCGTGAATCCTGAAAGCAGCGACGAGATAGCAGCGATGATGCTACGTCTGGAAACCGACGAGGCTTTCTATCAGAAACAAAAGGAAATAGGAATGGAACGTGCGAAACTGTTCTCATGGAGGAAGACGGCCGAGCAGTTGCTGCGGCTCTATCAGGAGGTTTACAACGAGTTAAGCAAATAAGTCGAGCGAGAGGTCCTGCTGTGGTTTCTGCTCTTCTACCTGTTCATTGCTGTCCTCACGAAACTGGAGTAGCAGTTGCATGGCATCGGCACTGCCTGTGGTATTCAGTCGGTAATAGCCGCGACGGTCAGTACGCTCTATGAGCGACTGAGCCGACTTCGAGTTACGAAGCAGGTACTGCTGTACGTAGCTACGAATCTCTTCGTAGTCGGGCTGCACGAAGAAGGTGCGGTTGATGTTATAGAGATGCTTGCTGATAGCCAGCACGCTAATGCCGCGTTCACCAGCCTCAGTGAGAATCTTCAATATTTGACTGTCGTAACTCAAGTGAATTCAAGTGGTAGTTGTTAAAGTGAAAAAAGGCTGGTATGCCACAAATGCTTACCAGCCCTTTCTATACTTTTCCTATTGTGCTATTAAGCGAGGGTAATCTTCTCGTCAGCAGTAGCCAGCTTGCCCTCTTTGAAGAGCCAGCCCAGACCCAGCAGAGTTTCCTCTTCGCTAATCTTAGCAGCCTTTGCGATTTCCTTAACGGTCAGTGCCTTGCCGGCAGCAGCCAGAGCCTGATAAACATCACCGGCCTTGAAACCAGCGTTCTCAGCGTTTACAGCAACAACAGCCTTAGCAGCGGCCTTCTTAACAGTTGCCTTCTTAGGTTCTGCAGTCTTCTCAGCAGCAACCTTCTTTGTAGTTTTCTTTTCTGCCATAGTTCTCTAAAACAATTTAATACACTATTGAAAAATTTGGAATCTTCTTTTTTCTGGGTGCAAATGTACGAACTTTACAGATAGATTGTTACCGCAAACAGCAGTTTTTTTCAAAAATTATGATTTATTCTTGACGTAAGTCAATGCGCAGGTTCAGTTCTTCTAACTGCTTGGGGTCCAGCTCTCCTGGTGCATCGAGCATCACGTCGCGTCCGCTGTTGTTCTTGGGGAAGGCAATGCAGTCGCGAATGCTGTCGAGACCTGCCATGATGCTGACGAAGCGGTCGAGACCGAAGGCGAGGCCTGCATGAGGTGGTGCTCCATACTTGAAGGCATTGATAAGGAAGCCGAACTGCGCCATTGCACGTTCAGGAGTGAAGCCCAGAATCTGGAACATCTTCTCTTGCAGTTTGCCGTCGTGGATACGCAGTGAGCCGCCGCCCACCTCGATGCCGTTGCACACGAAGTCGTAAGCTACGGCGCGCACCTTCTCAGGAGCGCTGTCAAGCAGGGGTATGTCGTCAGGATTAGGCAGCGTGAACGGATGGTGGGTAGCCATGAGTCGCTGTTCCTCGTCACTCCACTCGAAGAGCGGGAAGTCGACAATCCACAGGCACTTGAACACGTTCTTGTCACGCAGTCCTAAGCGGTCACCCATTTCCAGACGCAGGGTGCAGAGTTGTGTGCGTGTCTTGTTGGCCTTGTCGCCACTCAGTATCAGCACCAGGTCGCCGTCCTTGGCACCAGTTTTCTCCTTTAGCTGCTGCCACACCTCGGGCTTGTAGAACTTATCGACAGAGGTTTTGACGGTACCGTCGCTGTTGAATTTTACGTACACCAAGCCTTTGGCTCCGACCTGCGGACGCTTCACGAAGTCAGTCAGCTGGTCGAGTTGCTTGCGGGTGTAGTCGGCACAGCCTGGTACCACGATGCCACCGATGTATGCTGCCTCGTTGAAGACAGGGAACTCGCCCGTACCTTTCAGCACATCCATCAGTTCGACAAACTCCATACCGAAGCGCAGGTCGGGCTTGTCGGAACCGAAGCGGCGCATGGCTTCGTTCCACGTCATGCGCTCCAGGGGTGGCAGCTCTACGCCACGCACCTCCTTGAAGAGGTGGCGAGCCAGGTCTTCGAAAATCTGGAGCACGTCTTCCTGGTCGGCAAACGACATCTCGCAGTCTATCTGTGTGAACTCCGGCTGACGATCGGCACGCAGGTCTTCGTCGCGGAAGCACTTGGCAATCTGGAAATAGCGGTCGAAGCCACTCACCATCAACAGTTGCTTCAGGGTCTGCGGACTCTGCGGCAGGGCATAGAACTGTCCTGGATTCATGCGGCTGGGCACTACGAAGTCGCGTGCTCCCTCAGGGGTAGAACCGATGAGAATAGGCGTCTCCACCTCGATGAAGTTCAGGTTGTCCAGGAAGTTGCGTATCAGAATGGTCATCCTGTGGCGCAGTTCCAGATTTTTACGAACGCACGAACGACGCAAATCGAGGTAGCGGTACTTCATGCGGATGTCGTCACCGCCGTCGGTTTGGTCTTCGATGGTGAATGGTGGTGTCTGGCTCTCGCTCAGCACGTTCAGCTGCTTGACCAGTATCTCGATGTCGCCGGTCGGCATCTTGGGATTCTTCGACTGGCGCTCGCTGACCACACCAATAACCTGTACACACCATTCGCGACCCAGTTTGTTAGCCTCAGCACACAGGGCGGCGTCATCAGTCTCGTTGAACACCAGCTGTGTCAAGCCATAGCGGTCGCGCAAATCGACGAACGTCATTCCGCCCATCTTTCTTGTCTTCTGTACCCATCCGGCCAGCGTCACTTGCTGACCGGCATCGGTGAGTCGCAGCTCACCACATGTTTTTGTTCTATACATTATTATATATATATTATGTTTTTTGCCGTTAGGGAGTGCAAAGGTACGAAAAATCTTTGAAAGCGCCCAATGTTTCAGTGCTTTTTCCGATTCTTCTTACCGAACGACATATTTACGACCGTTCAGGATGTAGATGCCCTTGCTGGGTTGTCCGCTCAGACGGCGTCCCTGCAGGTCGTAGTAAATGCCTGCGGGCTGCGTTGTGCTTTCCACCTTCTCAATGCCTGTTGACGACTTGATGCCAGTGATGCCCATATAGGCGAAGGGGGCACACTTGTAGCGGCTGTCGGCAGACTGTTCGGACAGCATGAAGACGTAGTTGCCGTCATACGGCGGTGTGAAGGAGAAGGTAAGCTTGTTGTCTGTGCTGTTACCCTTTATGTAAGCTCCTACCACCAGTGTCTTCGTCAGCTCTTCGTAGTAGTTGGGCCACAACCCATCGCCCTTAACAGTAGCTAAAGCGTCAGTGAGATTGTCGTTATCCACACTGACGGGTGACAGCAGCAGGACGCCAGAATACTCTGCACCACTATTGTCGATGGTCAACGTCAAGTCGTTAGGGGTGTTGACTGCCTGCTCGCCCTTGGAGATTTCGCACTTCGTAACTTTCAGCCCTTCGACAGACGGCATCGAACGGTAGGTAATGGCACCGCCTTTAACGGTTCGCTCGACGTAGTGGTTTCTATCTGCTAACAACTGCCAATCACTACCTGTGACCGATAGGCATTTAAAGCGTGGATAGATGCGTGTAGTGCCGTCAGGCAGGCTGGTATCAGTCTTAGGCAGCGAGAATCCATACGAGTGGTTAGACTGCGACTCCAGCTTCTGTTGTTCTATGTTGGTAAGCTGTTGCCACGTGCCGTCGCTCTTCTCGGCAAACAGCTGGAGGTCGAACGTTGCTGTGGGATACAGGCTGTTGATATAGTCATACGACACATAAACGATGGTTCCCTCGGCGTCGGATGCAACGGTATAGTTCTTTAAGGTTCCCAACTTCGGCAGCAGACTCGTTGGCGTGGTGCCGCTGGTGGGTTTCTGAATACCGATGATGGCATCTTGTCCGATGCAGAAACCGATGCCAGGCTTTGCCACGCCCGACACGTTGGAAGCATTGGAGTTCAACACCGACAGCGAGAAGTAATTGTCAGCATAGCCACCCCAGCCCCAGTTGATGTGGAACAGTCCGTTGCCGTCATAGCCGTCGCACACGAAGCAGTGTCCGCCGTCGTCCGACATTCCGCCATAGATGACTGGGCGCTGTGCTGCCAACTCGTCGTATATCAGTGTCTCCCACTCGTCTATGCTGAAGTTCATGCGCTGAATGAAGCGTGTGCCCTTGTCGTAGCCGAAATTGGTTATCAGCGCATTGCATGCCTCCTGGTCATAAGCCAGCGAGATGTAAGGACTATAGTCCATCTTGATAGCTTGTCCGCAGTAGCGCATCAGCTTTGACACGGCCTTCACCTGCGCTTCCGTGATGCCCGCTATCTGCTCTCCTTCCGATGTCAGGTAGCGGTCTACCATATTGTTCCAGTCAAAGGTCGTTGCCGACAATTCAGGAAGGTCGAACGACTCCTCCACATTCTCCTGCAGGTTAGATACCGAATATTTATAGGCTGGAATGACTGTTGTGGCATTCTGCGGCCACTTGTGGTAATACATCACCTGCGCCATTGCGGTAGCGACACAGCCCGTCACACAGAGCTTTCCTGCGTATGACGTCACCTTGCCGTTATACACGGGACAGTCGTTATTAAAGACGGGACTCTGGTCCCACAGCGTCTTGACAAGCGGCTCAATCTTGGCACGACTGACACGCGGTGCATTCACCAGCACTACGTCGCCCAGCGACTTGATAGCCTCGCTGTAACCCTGGAGCCACCAGCGCATGTTCGCGGGCATGTTGTCCCAGTCCAGTTTGCCGCTGGTGCTGTAACCCAAGACGGGCAACGCACGCTCATCGCCGCTGGCAATGACAAAGCCGCCCCCCTCCAGGTTGAAGGCATAGATGTTATCGACCGCCACAGCAACAGCTTCCATCTGTGACTGCAATACAGCGCGACGGGCGGCACCTGTTGATGACTTCAAGAAAGCGGCAGCACGCTCCTTAGCCTGCTGTTGGCTGATGGCCTGAGCGCTAATCATCAGCGTTACCACCAACAAAACTGTTGTTAAAAGAACCTTTTTCATTACTTCGTAACTCGTTTTAAAAACTTTCCGCAAAGGTACAACTTTTATCCGAAACGACCTAAAGTTTTGGTGTATTTTCCTACTTTCAACAGGCATTTTAATATTGGTATGTAAAATAATTTCCCGAACTTTGATTCCTGCTGTTCGAATCGTGAAAACAGCCTTAAAACCTGCATTTTAGCAACACGTCGATTTACTGGTAGAAAAACGTTGATTTGCTAGTAGAGAATCGATGATTTGCTGGTAGAGAAACGTAGTGTTGCTCTGACGGGTTTTACCTCATCAGCAAAAATGTACAGAAAATTCATATATACAACAAGAATTTTGCGGTTCTGCCGACAAATAAACGAGAGGGAAACTTGCAGGTTTGATTTTTTCTTTGTATCTTTGCATGACTAAAACAATACGGCTTTAACAAACGGAAAAACAGATGATGAAACGGATTCTACTTACTGCGGCTATCGTGTTCTGCTGTGTAAACGTAGTGTTGGCACAGCGCATTGAGGTGGTGGACAAGCAAGGCAACGGCGTGCCTTATGCTACAGTGACGACACCCGACGCGGAGTTCATCGGCACCACCGACATGAACGGTGTGCTGGAAGACACGAAAGACTACGCAACCATCGTCGTGAGTCACATAGCCTTCAAGCCTCAGAAGGTGGCACTATACTCTGGCAACACCCGCATCACGATGGAAGACGTGGAATTCACGCTCGACGAAATAACGGCATCGCCCAAACCGCTGGTTTATGTGCAGACGTACTACAGGCTGTTCTTCTACAGCGAGAAAGAAGGCATGTTCTACTATCGTGTGGGCATCACCGATAACGCCTACGACCGCCAGAAGAAAGACGTGAAGGCAAACACCAACCACGTTGCCAAAGCGACAATAGGCATCGTCAAGGTGCTGTTGGGAGCACTGTTAGGTCCACGCTTGGATCAGGTGAGTCGCATTAACGTGAACAAGCTGGAAGACCGCATGAGGAGCTGGTACGACGACATAGACCTGCAGTTTGTCGACAATGGTCCTAACAAGAAGACGATTACCGACTTCAAAGGTGTCGTTGGCAACATCGTTGACAACCCGCAGACGGGAGTGCGCCGCTACTCCTATGACACCAGTGCCATGAGACGCCACCAACTGGAAGCAGAAGGCAACGAGAAGAAACTGAGGAAGTTGGAAAAGAAAGCCGAGAAGGAGAGCGAGAAGACAAGAAACAAGAAGGAGAGCTGCTTCCAACTCTACCGCATTGACGAGAACGGATTTTATGCTCCAGAGGACTTCGTGAGTTGCGAAATCGTTGAGAGCTACGACAAACTGGTGGACGAAGCGTGGGACCACCGTATCATGGGACTTCAGATTTTTGCCACCGATCGTGCCTATGTCACCAAGGAAGAGCTGAAGGAGATTAAGAAGAACAACAAGTTTAAGCTGACATACGACAGCATCAAGCAGTTTGAGGCCGACAACAACATACCCGAACTGGCGCCTGCCGTAGAAGAGAAACTGGCTGAACTGTGGAACGTTGACAAATAAAAAAGAAAAAATCACTGGATTTATTTTGTTCTTTGCCCACTTATTTGTAACTTTGCGCTCATATTCGAACAAACCTAAACAATTTTGATACATTATTATGAGTAACATGAAACTTGACATCACAAAAGCTGCCTGCTTCCTGGAGGCGGGTGCTGTGAAGGCTTTCGAGCCTAAGGTAAAAGCCGCACAAAAGGCATTGGAAGAGGGCACATGCCCAGGCAACGACTTCTTAGGATGGCTGCATCTGCCCTCCTCTATCACTCCTGCATTCCTCGACGAGATTCTGGCAACTGCCGACCTGATGCGTCAGAAGTGCGAGGTAGTTGTCGTAGCCGGAATCGGCGGCTCCTATCTTGGAGCACGTGCCGTCATCGAGGCATTGAGCAACTCGTTCGCCTGGCTCGTACAAGATAAGAAGAACCCCATCATCCTCTTTGCCGGCAACAACATCGGCGAGGACTATCTCTCAGAGATGACAACATACCTCAAAGGCAAGAAGTTTGGCGTCATCAACATCTCGAAGTCGGGTACCACCACAGAGACAGCACTGACTTTCCGTCTGCTGAAGAAGCAGTGCGAAGCCCAGATGGGCAAAGACGTAGCACGCCAGGTCATCGTGGCTGTTACCGACGCTAAGCGTGGTGCTGCACGCACCTGCGCCGACAAGGAGGGTTACAAGTCGTTTGTCATTCCCGACAACGTAGGCGGACGCTTCTCGGTTCTCACTCCCGTAGGTCTGCTGCCTATTGCCTGTGCCGGCTTCGACATCAAGCAACTGGTAGCCGGAGCTGCCGAGATGGAAGCTGCCTGCGGTCAGAACGTACCCTTCGAGCAGAACCCTGCCGCACAGTATGCTGCCGTCCGTAACGGACTGTACAAGGCTGGCAAGAAGATAGAAATCGTAGTGAACTACCAGCCCAAGCTGCACTTCTTCTCTGAGTGGTGGAAGCAGCTGTACGGCGAGTCGGAGGGTAAGGACAAGAAGGGCATCTTCCCTGCCAGCGTAGACTTCACTACCGACCTGCACTCAATGGGACAGTGGATTCAAGATGGTGAGCGCACCATCTTCGAAACCGTCATCTCTATCGAGAAACCTAACAGCACACTGGAGTTCCCCAACGACGAAGAGAACCTCGACGGACTGAACTTCCTCGCTGGCAAGCGCGTTGATGAGGTTAACAAGATGGCTGAGCTGGGCACACGTCTGGCACACATCGATGGTGGCGTTCCCAACATCCGCATTGCCATTCCTGAACTCAACGCCTTCTATCTGGGACAGCTCATCTATTTCTTCGAGATTGCATGTGGCATCAGCGGCAACCTGCTGGAGGTTAACCCCTTCAACCAGCCTGGCGTAGAAGCTTACAAGAAGAACATGTTTGCCCTGTTGGAGAAACCTGGCTACGAGGCTGAAACCAAAGCCATCAAGGAGCGTCTGGCTAAAGAACAGTAATGAACGAAGTAACACATTATCTCACCAAGCACGGCTTCGGGCACTTCAGCCCGAAAGCCGTGCTTTTCGATATGGATGGCGTCATCTACGACTCCATGAAGTATCATGCCGTCACATGGCATGACTCAATGGCAGACTTCGGACTGGACATGCCATACGAAGGTGCCTATCAATATGAGGGCATGCGAGGCGTAGAAACCATTAAGGTGCTGGCTCGCGAACAATGGCACGAGGAGTTAAGCGACCAGCGGGCACTGGAGATGTACAACCGTAAGAAGGAACTCTTTGCCAAATACTGCAAGGAACACCCTGCGGACATCATGCCAGGTATTCATGACTTAATGGAGAAAATCAAGACTCAAGGACTCAAAATCTGTGTGGTCACAGGCAGTGCACAGCACACACTACTCGACAAGTTGCTGAGCGACTTCAAGGGATTGCTGAAAGCGGAACTCATCGTTACCGCCTATGATGTGACACACGGCAAGCCTAACCCTGAGCCTTACCAGAAAGGGATGCAGAAATGTGGGGTAGAACCCTGGGAGACCATCGTTGTCGAGAATGCACCCCTGGGAGTTCGCGCTGCCGTTGCTGCCGGCTGTTTCACCATCGCCGTCAACACGGGGCCGCTGCCTGACGAGATGCTGCTACGAGAAGGGGCCGACCTTATATTTCCTCGGATGACAGCTCTTGCTCAGCAATGGGATTTGCTGTATCCATCTGGCTGTCACGCTGAATCTGCAACTCACCCATCCGCGACAGACGAATAACCAAGGGGATATACTCGTCAGTCTGCGGAAGACCAACACTACCGGCAAACACCAACCAGTCGCCGTCAGCACGGTCGAAAACCAAGCCTTCGAATACACCGTTCTTGCGATAGTTCTCATCCAGATATGTCATAACGGAGGCTTTGGTGAATGTGCGGTTGAAGAAGACGGAGCCGTCAGCACGGCGGACAACAATGCGAAACATATTGTCAACAAACTGCTGACCATTCTCGTCCTTCACCATCGGCAGCGAGTCACTGGCTGTACGACTGATAGCCACCTGATACGAACGACCTATCCACGCCACGCCACGCTCGTCAGCATAGTCTTGCATCCGAATTGGAGCCTTGGGAACAACTTTGACAACACGCGGAGCTATAATGTCCTTATTTTTCTTCTTCTCGCCACAACTTGCCAACACGGCTGCCAGCAACATCATGACCAATACTATTTGTACTTTCTTCATCGCTTTAAGCTTGCTTTGTGCTGCAAAGTTACGAAATATGTGAGAAAAAAACAAAGAATTAACAAAAAAATGCATACCTTTGCCGTTGAAATGAAAGAAAATATGATGAAGACTAAAAGACTGTATGCGCTACTGCTACCGTTAGTCGTACTGTTGACCTGCCTACTGACGGGCTGCAACCATGCTGCAGAGCAAGAAGAGACCGACGAGGTAGCGACGGACACCATCGAGACAATGGTGAAGCAGGTACAACTATGCGCACGGCTCTACACGACAGAGTATAAGATTCACAAAATTGTGACTTATGATGATGTCGTGCGGCTGAAAGGCAACATGCTGAACAAGAAATTCGACATACCCCTACCCTTGGGAGACAGGAAGATAGCGATACCAATGGATGCTACGCTGAAGGCATATATTGACTTCAGCACCTTCTCCGAAAAGAACATTGAGCGCGACGGACAGAAGATTACCATCCTGCTACCCGACCCTGAGGTGACACTGACAAGCTCAAAGATAAACCAACGCGACATCAAGGAGTATGTAGGACTGGTGCGCTCACACTTCACCGATAAGGAGATGACCGAATACGAACGACAAGGACGGCAATCCATCTTGAAGAACATCAAGATGACTGACATCGTGGAACGCTCACGACAGAGTGCCGCACGCATCCTGATACCCATGCTAACGCAGCTGGGCTGGCAGGAGCAGGACATCACGATAGCTTTCCGCAAAGAACTGAATCCCAACACTTTAGTTAACACCGATATAGAAAGATGAAGAAAACACTGCCCAAGATAAAACTGCTGCCCAAGACAAATACGCTCGTCATCCTACTGCTTATTGCTGTGATAGGTTTTGCGGCTATTTGGCTCTATGGCGGCATCAAGCATAGCGAGGTAAGTATTGAAAGTGACAACAGAATTGACATCACACCTGAGATGGTGAAGAGCATCAAGGATATTGGTGAATGGGAATTTCTTTCCATTGCTGACGAACAACTGGTGGACACGGTCCGCAAGGGTATATTCAGCAACGATCACTTGGTACGCATCTATTACGGCACCATGCGGTTAGGTGTGAACATGCATCAGTTAGAACCAGGATGGATAAAAAGTGAGGGTGACAGTCTGGTGGTAACACTGCCGCCCATTATACTCCTGGACCGTGACTTCATTGACGAAGCGCGGACACGTCACTTTCACGAGAGCGGACACTGGACAGGCAGCGACCGTGAGGCGCTGTTTGAGCGCGCCCATCAGCGGATGCTGAAAAACGGACTGACACCCCAAAACATAGAAAGTGCCCGCCAGCATGGTGAGACACTTTTCCGACAGTTGATGCGCAGCCTAGGGTTCAAGCACGTCAACATTCAATGGGGAAAGGAGAAAACTACTTCTTGATAGGCAAGAGCAACAATACGCGGGTACCACGCTGATGCATTTGGTCTAACTGCAACTCGCCACCTAACTTGTTGGCAAGCTTCATACAGATGCTGAGATCTAGCTCTGCCGCATCAAACATATCCTCAGGCGTATCAAACCATGTAAAAATATTCTCCCTACGCTGGGCAGGAATGCCTTTACCCGTATCGCTGACGAAAACGGTAAGCCAGCCTGGATTCTCGCTGGTATTGCAACCCACCGTAACATCGCCCTCTTCTGTAAAACGGCAGGCATTCAAGATGAGTTTGTTTACAATAAGGTCCACCACATGGCGATCGCTCTTAATGAAGAACTCATCGCTCAACTCGTGCATGAAATGAAGCTTGACATTCTCACGGCGGTAAACGTTGTTTTGATTGGCTTCAAGGCTACGACGACACAGCGCATTGGGACTGAACACCTCATCCTTCAAACGATAGTGGTTCGAATCTGCATCGGTAAATACCATCACCTCATTGAGTAACGAGATGATGACACCGGCATTATAATGCAACTGATCACCCATATCGCTCTTCTCATTCTTCGACAAATACAGGTCTGGTTTCGATACGACATCTGCTATCTTGTTGATGACCTTCAGCGGTGAACGTATCTCACTACTGATGTTCTGCAGAAAAGCGCGCATCATATAGTCACTCTTCTTGGTAGACTTCAGTTCTACGCGTACCTTATTATATAAATAAAGCATCGCTACCAAGGCTATCACTAGAATACAAATCAACAAAATCTCCATCTTTTTACCTCCTTGTTAATTTAGTTGTTTGCAAAGATACAAAAAATGTTGTAATTTACAAAATTTTTAGACTACTTTTGTTCTAAACATCCCTATTTTTAACGATATTGACTACATAGAGCACTCCTTGCACTACTTTAAAGTGCACATCATAAAGGCGAAAAGGCATTCCGTAAATCCTGTCGGATGTGTGGTGGTAGTGAGGGCGAGGGTCAAGTGAAAGCACCTGTTCCAACAGCCGACAATCGGCAGCACCTAACACCTCTTGAACGGCTGGAGGAATTACGACTTGAAGGTGCTCCCACTGATGACTGTCGGTAAAGCCAGCACGAGCCTCTGCATGACTGTCGGTATATGGCAGGTAGGGTTTGACGTCGTATATGGGAGTGCCATCCATCAGGTCTGCCCCAGCGACATCAATGGTGCAAGCATCATGATGCACCTTGACAATACGCACAGATGACAGACCGAGATTGTTGGGACGGAAAGGGGAACGCGTCGCCCAAACCCCTAGACGCTCGTTGCCACCCAGGAGAGGAGGACGGACTGTAGCATGCTTCTCTGCATGCACATTCATCGAGAATCCCCAGATAAGCCAAAGATAGTCGAACTCCTCCAAACCTCGCAAACCCTCTGCATCATGAAACGCATCGGTGAAGACAATACTGCCTGGCAAGTCCTGAACAAGCCCACTCTGACGGGGAATGCCAAACTTTGACGACAAGGGTGACTTAAAAAAAGCTATGGGTTCTATCTTCATGTTGCAAAATTACAAAATTATTCAGAATAATTAGTAGCGAATTGTGATTTATTTTGTATCTTTGCAGCATGGAACAGAAGAAAATAACCTTTGACAGTTTTGTACGAGGCACCATTGTCATTATTGCCATTGTGGGTTTCGTCATGCTGCTGAACAGACTCAGCACCGTATTACTGCCGTTCTTCGTAGCCTGGCTACTAAGTTATCTGCTCTTCCCACTTGTTAAGTTCTTCCAATATCGCTGTCGCATGAAGTATCGCATCCTTGGCATACTTAGCACCTTCTTTGTGGTGATTGGGGTCTTGACAGGACTCTTCCTGCTGATGATTCCGCCAATGGTGGAGGAAGCCGGCCACGTAAAGGATTTGGCTCTTGCTTACATCAAAAACGATAGTGTCATGAGCAATATCCCTAACATGGTAGAGCAGTTCATACACGACAACTTCCGTGAGGAAACGGTAACTGCGTTGATAACTCACGAAGGCTTCATTGACGCTGTCAAGCAGACGCTGCCACGTGTCTGGCAAGTCGTCGCCCACTCTTTTGACATCCTGTCAAGCGTTTTCTCTATCACGATGGTCATAATCTACACGCTGTTCATCCTGTTGGATTACGAGAAGTTCGAACAAGGCTGGGTGCTGATGCTGCCACAAAAGTATCGTAAAATGGCAACCACCATTGTTGGCGACGTGGAGGAAGGCATGAACAAATACTTCAGAGGACAAGGTCTCGTGGCTTTCTGTGTCGGCGTGCTGTTCAGCATCGGATTCCTCATCATCGACCTCCCTATGGCTATCGGATTGGGTATGTTTATCGGACTGCTTGACATGGTGCCCTACTTGCATATGTTAGGCCTTGTACCTGGTGCATTGCTGGCTGTCGTCAAGGCTTCGGAAACAGGACAGAGTTTCTGGCTCATCATGCTGGCGATTGTTATCGTTTTTGCCGTTGTGCAACTCATACAAGACACGATTCTTATACCCAAAATCATGGGAAAGGTGATGGGATTGAACTCTGCCATCATCCTGCTGTCACTCTCTATCTGGGGAGCCCTTTTGGGCATTATGGGCATGATTATCGCACTGCCACTAACCACGCTGCTCATTACTTACTACCAGAAATATATCGTCAGGGATATGCCGAATATTCCTACCACACCAGAAAAAAAATAACGATAAATGCACATAGCTGTCGCAGGAAATATTGGTAGCGGAAAGTCAACACTCACGCGACTCTTGGCTAAACACTATGGCTGGGAGGCTCGCTTTGAGGCTGTCGACCATAATCCGTATCTGGAGGACTACTATCGTGATATCCACCGTTGGTCGTTCAACTTGGAAGTGTATTTCCTGAAAGAGCGCTTCCGCGATTTGCTTGAAATAGCGAAGGCCGACCATAGCATCATTCAAGACCGTACCATCTATGAGGGAGTTTATGTCTTCATGGAGAATAACAAGGCGATGGGACATTTGTCCGACAGAGACTACGAGACCTACATGGAACTGTTTCAGCAAATGATGGATATCGTCAAACTGCCTGACCTCATGATATACCTAAGGGCATCTGTTCCCCATTTGGTTGGCAATATACAGAAGCGAGGCAGAGATTACGAGCAGTCTATCCAGTTGGAATACTTACAAAATCTGAACCAACGCTATGACGACTTCATCTACAACAAATACCCTGGAAAGGTGATGACGGTTGAGAAAGACCAGCTGGATTATCAAAACAACCCCAAAGACTTGGCAAGCATTATTAACCGCATAGATAACAACCTGTTCGGACTATTCTCTGAATAATACAAGTTTTTTATATCAGAATATCGAAATAAACAAAACATACAACCATGCATATCGCAGTAGCTGGAAACATCGGAAGTGGCAAAACCACATTAACAAAACTCTTGGCACACCGCTATGGCTGGACGCCACGTTTCGAACCTGTAGACAACAACCCCTACTTGGAGGATTTCTACGCAGACATGCCCCGCTGGTCTTTTAACCTACAAGTGTACTTCCTGAACAAGCGATTCAAAGAGGTGGTGGAGATTTCCAAGTCGGAAGACACCATCATTCAGGACCGTACTATTTTTGAGGATGCACGTATCTTTGCTCCGAATTTACACGGACAGGGAATGATGTCTGACCGCGATTTCCAAAACTACAGCGACCTGTTTGACCTCATGATGTCACTCGTCAAGTTGCCTGACCTCATGATATACATCCGCTCCAGTATTCCCACCCTTGTAGCGCAAATCCAGAAGCGAGGTCGTGAATACGAACAAACCATGCGACTGGACTACCTGGAAGGACTCTCAAAGCGATATGAAGAATGGATCAGCAGCTACAAAGGACAACTTATCATTATTGATGGCGACAACTGCAAGTTCGGCGACAACGCTGAGGACTTCAAAAAGGTAACGGATATGATAGACGCCAAGCTATATGGCTTATTCCCTATGGAATAAGATAAGGTCTGAAGCCTATAGTTTCACACTCGAGATATCCACAAGACCATTGACAATAGCATAAATCGTAAGTCCGGCTGGGGAATGTATCTGCAACTTGCGGGCTATATTACGGCGATGCGTGATGACTGTATTCACGGAAATACACAGGTGTTCAGCAATCTCTTTGTTTTGCATACCCTGAACCAGGCTAACGATGACATCACGCTCACGGTCTGACAAGGCATCGTTGTTTTCCTGATTACCCTTGAAGACCATCGAAGAAATATTCTTTGTCACATTGTCTTGCTTCATTTGTTGCTCCAAACGGCGAATGGCTGGCGTGAAGATATGGTCTTCTACCTCAGCGTGATGGTGCAACCACTCCTCATTATTATATATATCGTAAAGTGTGGCTGTCAACTTGTTGTTAAGATGGGCATCTGCAGGCAGATATTTGATAATCATCAACTTCAGCTCACGAAGTTTCTTGTCTGTCTGCTCATGGTGCTTGGAAAACATCTCTACATTATAGTCTAATGCTGGACGTCCGTCAAGGAGCGACTGTACATAGGGGAATAAGGTCTTCTCCTCGTACTTCATGTGACGACGTATCTCTTGGGCATACTCGTCGTAAAACTTCATAATAAGGCGCCCCAGCTGGTCGCTGTCATCAATGCTCTCCTCCAGCTCACGACGGATAAAAGGCAACTGAAAATCAAGGTAATAGGTATGACTGGCCTTTAGGTAATGTAGCAGTGTAGGAACAGAAAGTTGGTCGTCATCATCAAAATTGGCAAAGTTGTTAATGGTGAAATTCACCACTGCCAAAAAGGTATAGGTATCAACCCCATTCATCTGACAGGTCTCGGCTACGGTCTTGTCGCCAAAACCAAGATTGATGCCAAAACAACCTAACGCCTGTAATACACTGTAATTGTCCTTGATAAGCATTATCATCTTATCTTGCGGCTCATACATCTTCAAGTTCTTCATCTCACTTACACCTTATTATTATGACCATGCAAAAGTACATATTTTCCTTGAAACGCACAACTATTGTTAAATAAATTTGGCTTTTCGCTCACTAATTCGTATCTTTGCAGACATAAAAACTAATAATAACAGACAAGATTATGAGAAAAATTATCGTTACGGTAGCACCCGTATGTCATGTGGGCAAGGAGATCCCTGCTGAGTGTAAAAACCCGCTGACTCCTGAGGAGATTGCAGAAGACACCATCAACTGTTACAAGGCAGGCGCCTGCGAAGTGCACCTGCATACACGTGACTTACAAGGCAATCCGACATTTGAGTTGGATGTATTCAGAAAAACCATTGGCCTCATCCGCAAGGAGACGGATATGATTGTACAAGGCTCCACTGGCGGATTGTCTACTCTGACATTAGCCGAGCGCTGTGTCTCGCTTGACGTGCCTGAAGTGGAAGTGGCTTCGCTGAATATGGGTAGTGTCAACTTTGGCGAAACTGTATACATCAACACAATGCCGGACTTGCGCTATTGGGCCAAGAGGCTGGACGAAACACATACCGTACCTGAGATGGAATTGTTCGATTTAAGTCATGTGGAATGTGCTACAAGACTGGCTGATGAGGGCGTAATCCATCGACCGCTGCACTATAATTTCTGCGTAGGACCTGGCAACTCCAGCAATCTCTCGGCTACAGGCAAGAACCTTGCCATGCTGTGTTCACTGATGGAACCTGGATGCAGCTGGGGCGTGACTCATGACTCGATGAAGGATTTCTCTATTTTGGCTTGTGCCATCGGTATGGGAGCTTCAGCTGTGCGTGTAGGCTTTGAGGATAGCTTCTACTATGCACCGGGTAAGCGGGCTCACACCAATGCGGAACTGGTTGAACGCTTGGTAGCTTTGATTCGCATGATGGGATGTGAACCGGCAACACCCGCAGAAGCACGTGAGATGCAGCATATCAAGTAAGGAGTAAAAAATCGAAGGAGGATGTAAAGTGAAAGATAATCAGAAATGGAAGATGGTCGTCTTAGATGACGACCCCACAGGCATACAGACGGTACGCGGCTGTCTGCTAATCACGGAATGGGACGAACAACATGTACGAGAGGGATTTGCCGACGAGCAACCATTCTTCTACATTCTGACCAACACCCGTGCAATGACGCGCGAAGAAGCAACACAGGTTACGCGTGAAGCAATGGAAATGGTGGTCAAGGTGAATAAGGACTTGGGCTTTCGCCTCATCATCGTGAGCCGCAGCGACTCTTGCCTTCGCGGGCACTTTCCTTTAGAGACTGACGTTATGCGTCAAGTTCTGGAGGAGAATGGTTTAACCGTTTATAAGAAGACGCCCTTCTGCCCTGCATTTATCGAAGCAGGTCGTTTCACCATTGACGGCGTACACTATATGCAAAGCGGCGATAAACTCATCCCTGTTTCTGAGACGGAGTTTGCCCGTGATAACGTCTTTGCATACCACACGTCTGTACTGCGCGACTACATCAAAGAGAAAGGTGACAATGCCGACGATTATGACATTGTCAATGCCCAGTCGTACGATGAATTACACAAGTGGTGGAATGTGTTCAGTAGCAATGAAGAGTTTGCCAATGGTTCTGACGCACTTGTCATCCGCTCTTCTTCATCACTGCCGAAAGTAATAGCAGGCCTGCCTGATGAGATAACACTATTAGACAGAAACATTGTCAAAAGCAATGGGGTTGGTTGCTTTATCGTGGGTTCTCATGTACAAAAGACCACACGACAGTTGGAGCAACTCCTTCAAGAAGAAGGGAGCTGCGGCGTGGAGGTTGACGTACAACGGATACTGGAAGACGGAGAACCACTGATGCAGGAGACGCTGTCCGTTATTAAACAAATCGCTGACGAACAGCTCACACCTGTCGTCTATACCTCCCGCAGGGAGATTAGACTCGACGATGCTGATAAACGACAGCAATTAGGACAACTGGTCAGCAACTTTTTGGTTGATATTGTTCGACGCTTGCCATACACCCCAACCTACTTGGTAGGTAAAGGCGGCATCACGTCACACGACATTCTGACTAAAGGAATAGGTATTCAATCGGCACGTGTGCTGGGGCAGATTATCAATAGCGTTCCATGTATCATGGGACCACAATTCCCGTATATAATCTTCCCAGGAAATGTAGGTGATGACACTTCGCTTCGCCAGGTTTTCAATAAACTGAAATAAAAGCGCTGACTAAAGCGAAGAGAAAAATAAAAGCCGCTATCAATGATAGCGGCTTAAATCTATTTCTTCTGTGGAAAAGCTTCTTCTGACAACTCCTTAAAGAAATCATACTCTAAAATGATGCTTATTCTCATCAACAAACGCACGTCCAAGCTCTTACGCTTAAAAATGTTATATACATTCGTGCGCTCACAAGGAATTTGAGTTGCCAGCCATGCTGCTGATTTACCTTGCTTCCTCAGAATTTCTTCAATGTGCTTTCCTATATTCATATACTTCAGCCTTGATTAGTTTCTACTCGGTGTACTATCTCGCTGCAAAGGTATGAAATAAATCTCAATATATCAGCACATTATTGTGGAATTCTTTTTCTCAATACGCATTAAAATGCAAAGAAGTACCAATACAGGCGTTAGGTTGTTGAATATGTAACAACGAACAGAGGGTCGGAGCGATATCTGTGATATGAACTTCCGCAGAACTTGCACCATGTGGAACTTTCCACCCATAGAACAATAAAGGTATATGAGCATCATATGGATTCCATTTCCCATGAGTTGTTCCTACAGGCGAGGACCAACTGCCATAGTCATAGTAACCAGGTTCAGGACAAACAATGATGTCACCTGAGCGATGGAAATTATAGCCACAAAGGATACGCTCACGAAGAAACGCTGGAACCGGTGATTGCTGAACTTTCTCAAAATCGACAACGAATGCATTGAATGGCTGCTGACGCAGGAACTCTATGGCGGCATTCTTTACTTCTTGAAGTTCAAGGTTTTCTTTAGCAATAGCCTTATGATTCAAGAAAAAACGATAATCGTAGATTCCCAGCACCAACGGCATCTGATTATGGAACTTGTTCATCAAATAGGTCTCCAAGTCACGTTTGATATTATCAGAAAACCATTGACCACCATACAGTTTGTTGTCCTGTATAAACTTGTAGTTATGTGCGGCACCATGATCGGCAGTTAAAAAGACGATGTAGTTTCCCTGCCCAACTTCTGAATCGAGGGCTTGGAAAAGACGAGCCAGATCCTTGTCCAACTCAAGATAAGCCTCATCAGTATGTTCACCGCGAGTGCCCCACTGATGACCAATGACATCAGTCTGTGAATAACTGACACAAAGCATATCGGTAGCACTGCCTTTTCCCAGTTGTTCACCCTTTAGAGCCGCTATAGCCATATCGGTTGTGATATGACCGGTCGTAGGATAAAGTCCTACGTCCTTTCCCTCTTTTTTAAATGCCGCGTTTTTTAATAGCTCCTTATTATATTCTTTTGCCCACTTAGGCAACTCCTGCATATAATAGGTACTGGTTATGAACTGCCGGTTCTTGGTATCCAACCAATAGGCAGCATTGGCAGAGCGACCTGCAGGGAGTATTGCCGCACGGTCCTTGTATGACACGCCAATTACCTTCGAACGGAAATCGGTATTCAGGCGTAACTCATCACCTACTGTCGTAGCCAGCAGGTTAACGGGAGACATTCGTCCTGCCTTCATATTGTCAGAGCCGACAGGAGTTACGGTACTGTCCGAGCAGCAATAAGTCTTACGACCGTCTATATAGAAGTTGTTGCCGCAAATACCATGAAATGCTGGTGATGTACCTGTATATACTGAAGTATGCCCAATGGCAGTCACTGTTGGGAGATAGTTTATCAGACAATTGTCAAATGAATAGCCCTGATCTATCATGCGACGGAAGCCATCCTTGCCAAACTTTTCGTAATAGCGTGACAGGTAGTCCCAACGCATCTGGTCAACTACAATACCTACCACCAACTTGGGACGCTCACCAAACTGTGGTCTCGTCTCGCCTTGTGCCACTACTGTCAGCGTCAATGAAAACAGAATAGTCAATAATACTTTTCTCATGGATTTCAAATTAAAATTAATAGAAGCTGTTTAAAAAACAGTGTGAGACTGTGCCTCTTTTTTCTGACACAGCCTCACACGTTGATTATGAGTCTTAGTCTTCGTCCTTCATCTCAGCTTCATGCTGCTTGATAAGCTCCTGCTGGATGTCGTTCGGAACGAGCTCATAGCTCGAGAACGAGGTCGTGAACGATGCGCGTCCACCTGTCAGCGACGACAGGGCAATGCTGTAAGATGCCAACTCTTTAAGAGGTATCTTGGCGGTCAGTTTCTGGTAGCCGTTCTCTGAATCCATACCCATGATGATGGCACGACGCCCTTGCAGGTCGCTCATCACATCACCCATATAGTCAGCGGGAACAAGTACCTCGAGGTCATAGATAGGCTCCAACACCTTAGGACCTGCCTCCTTGAAGGCGGCACTGAAGGCATTGCGTGCTGCAAGCATAAACGACAACTCGTTGGAGTCAACGGGGTGCATCTTGCCATCATAGACAATAACACGAACGTCACGGGCATAAGAACCTGTCAACGGACCTTGCTCCATACGTTCCATGACACCCTTCAGAATGGCAGGCATGAAGCGCATATCGATGGCACCACCTACAACCGAGTTGATGAAGACGAGCTTGCCACCCCACTCCAAATCCTTCTCTTCCTTCGACTTGATGTTCATCTTGAACTCCTGACCATTGATGGTGAAAGAAGTAGGATCAGGCATGCCTTCAGTATAAGGTTCTACTATCAGATGTACCTCACCAAACTGACCTGCACCACCCGACTGTTTCTTGTGACGATAGTCGGCACGAGCCATCTTGGTGATGGTCTCACGATAAGGAATCTTCGGCTCTTGATACTCAACCTGAATCTTCTCATTGTTTTCCATGCGCCACTTCAGCGTACGCAGGTGGAACTCTCCCTGTCCGTGAACGATAATCTGGCGCAACTCCTTCGACTGCTCCACTACCCAGGTGGGATCCTCCTGGCGCATCTTCTGCAGCGCTGCCATCATCTTCTCGGTCTCAGCCTCGTTGACAGCCTTGATGGCACGAGAGAACTTAGAGTTAGGATATT
>CAMNIA010000014.1 GCA_946540105.1 uncultured Prevotella sp.
AGGACCACCTGGGTGATATGGACTTCAAGACCACCGGTACAAAGGATGGTCTGACAGCTACCCAGATGGATATCAAGTGCGACGGTCTGTCGTTCGACATCCTGGAGAAGGCACTGATGCAGGCTAAGGCTGGACGTGAGCACATCTTGAAGTGCATCACCGACACCATCAGCGAGCCACGTCCTGAACTGAAACCCCACGTTCCACGCATCGAGGCCTTCGAAATTCCGAAGGAGTTCATCGGTGCCGTCATTGGTCCTGGTGGTAAGATTATCCAGCAGATGCAGGAGGACACCGGTGCTACCATCACCATCGACGAAGAGGATGGCGTTGGCAAGGTGCAGGTCAGCGGTCCTAACAAGGAGAGCATCGATGCTGCCATTGCCAAAATCAAAGCCATCGTGGCTATCCCTGAAATCGGCGAGGTGTATGAAGGTACCGTACGCTCTATCATGCCTTACGGATGCTTCGTGGAGTTCATGCCTGGCAAGGACGGACTGCTCCACATCTCTGAGATTGACTGGAAGCGCCTTGAGACCGTTGAGGAAGCTGGCATCAAGGAGGGCGACAAGATTAAGGTGAAACTCCTGGAGATTGACCCAAAGACAGGTAAGTTCAAACTCTCACATCGCGTACTGATTGAGAAGCCCGAGGGCTATCAGGAGCGCCCCGCCCGTGGCGAGCGCCGTGAGCGTCCTGAGCGTCGCGACCGTGGCGAGCGTCGTGACCGCGGCGAGCGCCGTCCACGTCCTGAGCGTCATGACGAGTATCAGGCTCCTGCTGAAAACAAAGAGCCTAAGGACTTTACCGACACGCTCGACAAGTTGGACTTCTAACAGTCAGCAGAATATACAAACAATAGCAACGCGGGGACAAAACCCCGCGTTGTTCGTCTCTATATATATAATAATGTATAGCTATATACTATGAGACGAACTTTTCTTTTGGCGTTACTGGGACTGGCGGTCTCAGCAACAGTACAGGCGCAGACGGCTGTGGAGACACAGCGGCAGTATCTGAGTGGTCACGGATGTGACGACATGGTGCAATGGGACTTCCAGTGCACCGATGGCAGAAACAGTGGCAAGTGGACCAAGATTGGCGTTCCCTCGTGCTGGGAGTTGCAAGGCTTTGGCACCTACCAGTACGGCATGCGCTTCTACGGCAAAGCAACACCTGAAGGCATTGCCGACGAGAAAGGACTCTATAAGCATGAGTTCACGCTGCCTGAGGCGTGGGCAGGAAGACAAATACAACTGGTCTTCGAGGCTGCCTTTACGGAGATACGGGTGCAGATTAACGGCAGGAAGGCTGGCAACGGCACCTACCAGGGCGGCTTCACCCGACACACCATTGACGTAAGCGACCGCGTCTTCTTCGGCAAGAAGAAGAACCGCCTGGAGGTGGAGTGTCTGAAGGAGAGCAGCGTCCCGCAGGTGAACCTTGCCGAGCGACGCGCTGACTACTGGAACTTCGGCGGCATCTGGCGCCCTGTCTTTATCATCTCGAAACCGGCGCAGAACATCCAACGGGTGGCTATCGATGCCAAAGGCGACGGACACTTCATGGCTGATGTCTTCCTGAACCGGGCAGTGCCAGGCGCCACCGTGGTTGTCGATTTTCTCGACAACAACGGCAAGAAGGTTGTCACTAGTCCTGCCTTCCCCATCAGCAGCGACTGTGCAAAGGTCGACTGCACCGTCAAAGACATCAAGGCTTGGAATGCTGAACAGCCCAACCTCTATACCGCTGTCTTTACCCTTAAGGACAAGCAGGGTAAGACTCTCCATGTAGAGCGTCAGAAGTTTGGATTCCGCACGATTGAGTATCGTCATAGCTATCCTGAGTCAGCAGCGTCGAGAAAGGAAACGGGCAACCATATTTACGGATGCAAGGAGGACGGTCTGTTCATCAATGGACAGAAGGTCATCGTGAAGGGTGCCAACCGCCATTCGTTCCGTCCTGAAACGGGTCGCACACTGTCGAAGCAGAAGAACATTGAAGACGTGCTGCTCATCAAGTCGATGAATATGAATGCCGTGCGTCTGTCACACTATCCTGCTGACCCGGAGTTTCTGGATGTCTGTGACTCCTTGGGACTCTATGTAGAGTGCGAGCAGCCTGGCTGGCACTGGCCACACGAGACCATCATCGGCTCACAGATAGTGGAAGAGATGGTGACGCGTGATGTCAACCACCCCAGCATCATCTTCTGGAGTAACGGTAACGAGGGAGGCTTCAACTATGAGCTGGAACCCACGTTCTCGAAGTTCGATCCTCAGAACCGCGTGGTACTCTATCCGTGGGCTAACCGTAACGGCTTTGAAACCAAGCATTATCGCTCTTGGGGCGAGACGGCAGAATATATGCGTCAGAAGGAAATTTTCATGCCTACGGAGTTCCTGCATGGTCTGTATGACGGCGGTCACGGGGCAGGTCTGAAAGACTATTGGAAACTGATGATGTCAAATCCCCGTTGCGCTGGTGGCTTCCTGTGGGATCTTATGGATCAAGGTGTAGTGCGTACGGACCTTGCGTCCAACGGTTCTTCCGCAGGAGTTCCCTACATCGACTGCATGGGCAACTTTGGTGCTGACGGTATCGTGGGTCCACACATGGAGAAGGAGGGCTCGTTCTATACCATTCGTGAGGTGTGGAGCCCCGTACAAGTGAGCGTCTGGAATGTCAACAGCGTCACCATCAAGAACTGCTACGACTTCACCAATCTGAAGGACTGCCAGTTCTCGTATAGACTGCTGAACATGCCCGCCTACGGCGAGTCGCAGGTGAAAGTCATCAAGGAGGGCAAGTTTGCTTCACCCGATGTGGCTCCTGGACAGACGGCACAGCTGAAGTTTGGAATGACGGAGGCTGACATCATCGAACTGACTGCCACCGACCCGCACGGACAGCATATCTTTACATGGACACACAAACTCGTGTGGAAAGGGGGCAACCTGACACTGAACACGGTACACAAGAACACACGTTCCTATACCGCTACAAAAGACGGTGACCAACTGCAGATTCAGCTCGGTCAGTACCAGTATGCGTTCAGCGAGAAGACGGGTCAGCTCGTAGCTGTCACCGTCGGTGGTAAGAAGTTGTCGTTCAGCAACGGTCCCCGCTTCGTAGCCGCCAAGCGTAGCGACCGCTCTGACGACGGTTTCTACAACCATGATGACAAGGAGGGTTACCAGAAGAAGACACAATACACGGAGTATGCTGACCAGGGTGCCTTCGCAGGCTTTACCGTCAGCGACTCGACACTGGTAGCCAACTACATACACGGCTCTTTAGAGAAAGTGACCTACCGCTTCTTGCAGGACGGTGGCTTCTGGATGAATGTAAACTACTACTTCAACGGTGTCGTCGACCTGCTGGGCATCGCGTTCGACTACCCTGAACAGCTGGTGAAGTCGAAGCAGTGGTTGGGTAAAGGTCCGTACCGTGTATGGCAGAACCGCATGGAAGGTCCGCAGTACGGCGTATGGCAGAACCAGTACAACGACCCCATCCCTGGCGAGTCGTTCGAATATCCTGAGTTCAAGGGCTACTTCGCCAATGTAGACTGGATGCAGCTGCAGACCACCGAGGGTAAGATAGGCATCGAGACCTTAGGCAACAAGGTGGGTGTCTATACGCCGCGAGACGGTCGTGACCACCTGCTATACACCCTGCCTGAGACGGGACTCTCTATCTTGAAGGCCATCCCTGCTGTGCGCAACAAGGTGAACACCACCGACCTCAATGGACCCTCGGCACAGCCCTACTGGAGCAAGGGGAAGGGATGTATCACTGCAATCCTACACTTCGAATGAAAAGAACAGCACTCTCAATCATAGCCGTATGCCTGGCGATTTTGTCGCAAGGAAAAGACACCACCCGCCCCTGGACCTTCTGGTACTGGATGTATGGTGCCGTCAGCGAGGAGGGCATCCGTGCCGACCTGCAGGCGATGAAGAACGTAGGACTGGGCGGCTGTTATCTGATGCCTATCCGCGGAGCAGCGGAACGCCCTGAATATGGGGGGAAGGCTGATGCGCTGAGCAATAACTTCTGGCACATGGTGGATGTGGCGCTCGCTGAAGCCGACTCGCTCGGCTTGGACATGGGCATCCACGTCTGTGATGGCTTTGCACTTGCCGGCGGTCCTTGGATTCAGCCGGAGGAGTCGATGCAGAAGATTGTCTTCTGCGACACCATCATCAGTGGCGGACAGCATCGCTTCACCATGAAGAAGCCGCAACACTACGGGAACTACTATGAGGACATTGGCGTGTATGCCATCCCCGTCACCATGTCCACGGGTTCCCCCCGTGGTAAAATAACCTACTCGCCGGAAGTTACCATCAACGCCAAAGGCGTCTATTGTGCCGACAAGCCGTGTTGGATACAGTATGCGTTTGACGCACCAACGCTGGTGCGCAACATCGAGATAGAACCATCGGGCACGAACATCCAGTGTCAGCGACTGCTGGTGAAAGCCAGTGATGACGGCATCTATTTCTATAAGGTGAAACAGCTGACACCACCCCGTCAGGGTTGGCAGAATACGGGGTTCAATACGACCTTCAGCATTCCTCCCACCACAGCACGCTACTTCCGCTTCGAATGGACACCGGAAGGCACGGAGCCTGGTGCCGAAGACCTCGATGCCGCCAAGTGGAAACCGGTGTTGCGGTTGAAGAATATCCGCCTGTCCAACTATGCCTTGTTTGACAACTGGGAAGGCAAGGCTGGCTTTGTGTGGCGCATTGCACCTGACACGCCTGACACCGATGTGGCAATGAAAGACTTTCTTCGTGCCGACGAGATCGTGCGCTCTTCTGTGCAGGGTGATGTCGTCGCCCTGACCCTTCCCGCTGGTCGGTGGCGCCTATTGCGCATGGGACACACCTCGACAGGACACACCAATGCTACTGCCGGCGGAGCCAAGGGTCTGGAGTGTGACAAGTTCTCGCGACAAGCCGTTGCAAAACAGATAGACAACTGGTTTGGACTCTTCATGAAACGCCCCAACCATAAAGCCATCAAATACATGCACGTCGATTCGTGGGAGTGTGGTTCGCAGAACTGGAGCAAGACGTTTGCAGAGGAGTTCCGCAAGCGTCGCGGTTACGACCTGTTGCCACTGCTTCCCATCTATGCCGGCGTACCGATGAGCGGTGGTGAAGAGGTGTTGCGTGACATCCGAAAGACCATCAACGAACTCGTCAACGAGGTCTTCTTCGTGACTGTCAAGCAGAAGGCGGAGGAGTATGGGGTGAAGCTCTCGTCGGAGAGTGTCGCTCCCACGATGGTCTCTGACGGCATAGACCATTATAAATATGTAGATGTTCCGATGGGTGAGTTCTGGCTTAACTCGCCTACCCACGACAAACCCAACGACATGATGGATGCCATCAGCGGTGCCCACGTCTACGGCAAGCAGATTGTTCAGGCTGAGGGCTTCACTGAGGTGCGTGGGGTGTGGGACGAGACGCCTGCGAGCATCAAACCGCTGCTCGACCGCTATTTCGCACTGGGCATGAATCGTTTGTTTTTTCATGTCAACACCCACAACCCCTGGCTCGACAGGAAGCCTGGCATGACACTCGATGGCATAGGTCTCTTCTTTCAGCGCGACCAGACATGGTTCCCTGAAGCAAAAGCCTTTGTCGACTATGTCACACGCTGTCAAGCCTTGTTGCAGAAGGGAAAGCCCGTCATCGACATTGCCGTATATACTGGCGAGGAGATGCCTCGTCGTGCACTGACCCCTGACCGCATCGTCTCCATGCTGCCTGGTCTGTTCGGTCCTGAGCGTGTTGTCGCAGAAATAAACCGTCTGGCAAACATCGGACAACCCATGGTGGAGTCACCTGTCGGCGTGCGCCATGCTGCTAACATCTTAGACTTGAAAGACTGGGTCAATCCGCTTCATGGCTATCAGTACGACTCCATGAACAAAGACGCACTGCTGACGCAGCCGTTCAACTACAGCGTGCTGGTGATTCCACAAGGGACACAGCTATCCTACGAGGTAAAGATGAAGATTGCCGAACTGAGGAGCAAGGGTGTTCTGGTCATTGACAGACCATTCCAGGAGGAGACCTTCAGAAACACGCCACGCGACATCGAAGTGCCTGAAGGCATCGCCTATGCACATCGCAGTGCCGACGGCGAAGACATCTACTTCCTCTCCAACCAGACTGATAAGGAACAGACATTCAAGCCTGTCTTCCGCACCAACTGGCAGACGGCAACATGCTACAATCCTGTGACCAACGAGTACAAGCCTTATCAGGGTGAAGTCACGCTGCCGCAGTACGGCTCATGCTTTGTCATCTTTACTCCAAAGCCTTCGGACACACCGACCGAGGCCGAAAGACGCACCGTCCGAAGCCTTCGTACTGAATGCGAACCCTACACCCTCTACTTCCAAGAGTCTGGTGTCACACTGAAGAAACAACAGCTCTTCGACTGGAGCCAGCACGAGGATGACCGCATCCGTTACTTCAGCGGACATGTGCGCTATACCACTACATTTAAATTCAAGGAGGCTGTCGACGGCAATGTCGTGCTGTCACTCCCCGCTGTCAGGGATATTGCACACGTCTGGGTCAATGACAAGGATTGTGGCATCGTCTGGACAGCACCGTACGAGGTGGACATCACGGAGGCGCTGAAGAAAGGCAAGAACAAACTCGAAATAGAGGTCGTCAATACATGGCACAATGCTCTGCGTGGAGCCGACCAAGGCAAGGCTCCCTACAACGGAATCTGGACGAATGCCAAATACCGCACGAAGGGTGACCAGCTATTGCCCGCAGGACTGCTGGAAGAGCCGGTGTTAAAGGTAAAAAGGTGAAAAGGTAAAAGGGTAAAAAAGTAAAAAATAAAAAGTAAAAAATAAAACATAGCACGATGAAGAAAAACAATGCACAATGGGTATGGAGGTTGGCAATGGGCGTACTGCCCCTCTACCTGTTTTCTTTTCTGCCCTCAAGGGCTGAGGTGAAACTTCCCAGTTTCTTCTGTGACAACATGGTGCTGCAGCAACAGACGGAGTGTAACCTCTGGGGTACGGCAGATGCTAACAAAACGGTGAGCATCAACACTTCATGGGACAACAAGGTCTACAAGGTGAAAGCCGCTGCCGACGGTAAGTTCGAAGTGAAGGTCGTGACACCTAAGGCGGGCGGTCCCTATGACATCACGCTCAGCGACGGCAAGACTTTCACGCTGAAGAACGTCCTCATTGGCGAGGTGTGGATCTGCGCAGGACAGTCGAACATGGACATGCAACTCAAAGGCTATAAAGGACAGCCCGTAGAAGGTGCTACTGAAGAGTTGCTGAACTGCAATGACGAGGCGCTACGCCTGCTCTTCGTAAAGCGTACCGCCCAGCTGGAACCGCAATACGACATCAAAGGAGGCACTTGGCGCGTCGCTGATGCTGAGTCGGTACGAAGCTTCTCTGCCGCTGCCTATTACTTTGGCAAGGCACTGCGCAACACCTTACGGGTTCCTGTTGGCCTCATCTGCACGGCGTATGGCGGTTCTGCCTGCGAGGCATGGATGAAGGCCGACTGGCTGCGTGCCTTCCCGCAAGTACAGCAAACCATCACGGAAGAGGATGTGAAGGCACGTCTGCAACGTTGTCCGACGGCAATCTACAACGGACAGCTACATCCCCTCATCGGTTATACGCTGCGTGGTGCCATCTGGTATCAGGGCGAGGACAACGTGCCTCGATATGACTTCTATGCCGACCTGCTGAAGGCGATGGTCGAAGGATGGCGCGCAGAGTGGAAACAGGGCGACTTCCCCTTCTACTACTGTCAGATAGCTCCCTACGACTATAGCCTCATCGGATGGGAAGGCAGCCAGTATCTGCGCGAACAGCAGCTGAAGGCTGAAACCATCATTCCCAATGCACGCATGGCTGTGCTCATGGATGCTGGCTTGGAGTACGGCATCCACCCACGCAAAAAGCGACAGGCCGGCGAACGCCTGGCACTGCTTGCCCTAAGCAATACCTATGGGGTGAAAGGACTGCCCGACTTTGCCACATATAAAGACGTGGTCTTTGAAGGCGACACTGCCGTCATCAGCTTCGACCGCTCTAAAGAGTGGGTTTACTTCGAACACGGCACGACATCGAAGAACTTCGAGGTTGCAGGTGCGGACAGGGTGTTTCATCCTGCCACCAAGGTATGGACCTCGCGCAATAAGGTTTATGTGCAGTGTGACAAAGTAAAGCAGCCCGCGGCTGTGCGCTATGCCTGGCACGACTGGGCTGACGGCGACCTGATGCACGACGGACTACCTGTCTCGTCATTCCGTACCGACAACTGGGAGAAACAGCCCACTGCCACTACCGCTAACGGCAAGGATTACAACAACCCACAGTAAAGGTAAAAAGGTAAAAAAGTAAAAAAGTAAAAAGATGAAAAGGATATCCATACTTACCATCCTCCTGTTTACGCTCACTGCGCTACCGTGCTTATCAACCACTACCAACTCCGTCGCAGGATTCTTCCCCTTGGAAGGTAGCGGACGCCTGGTGTGGAACTTCAACGCCGGCTGGCGCTTCTATCGCGGCGACATGGCTGGCGCAGAAAGTAAAGACTATGACGATGCCGCCTGGCAGGTGGTCTCCACCCCACATACTGCTCAGCTCATGCCTGCCGAGGCCAGTGGCTGTCGCAACTATCAGGGTGTCGTGTGGTATCGCAAGCATTTCCGTCTGCCGAAGGAGACGGCAGGGCGCAATGTCACCCTGCACTTCGAGGCTATCATGGGCAAGCAGACCATCTATATCAACGGCAAGCAGGTGTGCTACCATGAAGGCGGTTACCTGCCCGTCATCATCAATCTGACGGCACTCGGATGTACCGCTGATGAAGACTGTGTCGTTGCCGTCAAAGCCGACAACAGCGATGACAAGAGCTATCCTCCTGGCAAGAAGCAGATGACACTCGACTTTGCTTATCATGGTGGCATCTATCGCGATGTGTGGCTTATTGCCAAGAACAAGGTGGCTGTCACCGATGCCGTTGAAGAAAACAAGGTGGCTGGCGGCGGCATCTTCGTCCACTATGCCGACATCAGCGACAAGCGTGCTGAGGTCTTCGTCAACACGGAAGTCCGTAACAGCGACTCTCGTCCCCGCACCATTACTGTTGAGAATACGCTTGACGCGCGCGCCAAGGCTGCTCCCCAACGCACCAAACTCCACCTCTCCGCTGGCGAGGCGAAGACTGTCACCCAGCACTTCGTGGTCAAGAACCCTGTGCTGTGGTCACCTGAGTCTCCTGCCTTATACAATATATGTACGCGCGTGATGGATGGCAAGACTTGTCTTGACGGAGGCATCACCCGCATAGGTATACGCTCCTTCGAATTCGTACGGACAGACGACGCACAAGGGCGCACGCCTGGCTTCTATCTCAATGGCAAGAAATACCATCAGCTGGTGGGTGCCAACCGTCATCAGGACTTCGCCTATGTCGGCAACGCACTTCCTAACTCGCAGCAGTGGCGCGATGCCAAGCGCCTGAGGAATGCCGGCTTTACCATCATCCGCACGGCGCACTATCCGCAGGACCCTGCCTTTATGGATGCCTGCGACGAACTGGGACTGTTCATTATTGTTGCGACTCCTGGCTGGCAGTACTGGAACAAAGAGAAAGGCTGGGACGAGAAGGTACATCAGAACACACGACAGATTATTCGCCGAGACCGCAACCATCCCTGTGTGTTGATGTGGGAGCCCATCCTCAATGAGACGCGCTATCCTGAGCAGTTTGCCCTTGAGGCACTGCAAATCACCAAAGACGAATATCCTTATCCCTACCGACCTGTTGCCGCCGCCGATATGCATTCAGCTGGTGTAGCCGAAAACTACGACGTGGTCTATGGTTGGCCGGGCGATGACTTCGCTTCCGATGGTTTACCCGCCGGAGACCCCAAAAAGATTAAACAACCCATCTTTACCCGCGAGTTTGGTGAACTGGTGGATGACTGGTATGCGCACAACAACCTGAACCGTGCCAGTCGCTCCTGGGGTGAGCGTCCTATGCTGATGCAAGCTCTCAGCCTACATCGCTCTACCGCAGAACTCTTCAAGACCACCGGACAGTTCATTGGCGGTTGTCAGTGGCATCCCTTCGACCATCAGCGAGGCTACCACCCCGACCCCTACTGGGGCGGTATCTATGATGCCTTCCGCCAACCAAAGACAGCTCTGGCGATGTTCCAAGCCACACTCGCCAATACCAGCGAGGCTTCTCCCGAGGGCTTTGTCTCCATTGCCCACGAGATGACGCAATTCTCGGAGAGGGATGTCACCGTCTTCTCTAACTGCGACAGCGTGCGCCTAACCATGTACGGCGGCGAACACTGCTGGACACTGCCCGTCACGCGGACAACGGCTTCCCCGTCAGCAGCAACAGTACCAGCCCCTGTTGTCTTCCGTGATGCCTGGGACTTTTTCGAAGCACGCAACTGGAGCTACACCAAGCGCAACTGGCAGAATGTCAAAATGGTGGCAGAAGGTATTGTGGACGGCAAGGTAGTATGCCGCGAAGAAAAGATGCCGTCGCGCCGTAGCACGAAGCTGCGCCTCTATGCTGACGAAATGGGCAAAAAACTTGTTGCCGACGGCAGCGACTTCATCGTGGTGGTTTGCGAGGTTACTGACGACCTGGGACACGTGCGCCGCTTGGCCAAGGAAAACATTTGCTTCTCCATTGAAGGCGAGGGTGAAATCATTGGCGATGCCAGCATCAATGCCAACCCCAGGGCTGTAGAATGGGGCTCCGCTCCCGTCCTCGTCCGCTCCACCCGCACTGCGGGCAAGATAAAGATCAAGGCTGCTGTGCAGTTCCCAGGTACCCATGCCCCCTCGCCTGCCGAACTGGAAATAGAGAGCGTGCCCTACAATCTGCCTATGTGCTATTCAGAGGCTGAGGTGGCGAGGGGTGGTAGTGCTTCTAGTGGTTCTAGTCCTTCTAGTAAATCTAGTCCTTCTACGCTCTCCGAGGCGGAGAAACAGAAGATGCTGCAAGAGGTGGAGGCCCAGCAGGCTGACTTCGGCATCCAGAAATAAGCACGCTGAAAGTGTCAAAGTTTCAATTCATTCGCCAAAGCGTAAAAATCTCAAGTAGCGACTTGCATATTCCTTGCTTTTTTCCTATCTTTGCCAGCACAAAGAAGCATAAGCGCTACTAAACGACTGATGAGAAACCGACGCTCCATATACGTCCAACGGTTTGCCCTCCCCATCGAATGGGGGGTAAACTTTTTCTTATCCCTTTCGAAACATTATTATCTAACATTATTACTTATGAAAAAGACCATTATGACACTGATGGCCTGCCTGTTGTGTACCCTGACGGCAACAGCGCAGGAGGCCTGCTACCTCATTGGTACTGATGGGCAGAAAGAGGCTAACAAAGCCTCGGTGACGCTGGAGAAACAAAATGACGGCGTGTTCAAGGGCGAGGTGACATTCAACGCAGAAGGTCACGAGTTCTTTATTGCCACACAGTTGGGCAATTGGGACGAACCGGACAAGGTGGAGTCCTTCTGCTACGGCCCTAAAGGTGATGACCCCATCATGCCGGGTACGGCGCAGGACTTTAACTTGTGGAAAGAAGTGGGTCCTATGAAATGTTTCCATGCCGAGCAGATGACAATGGGAGGCGGCGGTTCTGCTGGCATTGAATACGGCAAGGCGTATACTGTCACTGTCAACTTCACCAACATGACACTCTTGGTATCAGAGAAGGCAAGTGGTGACTCAGGTGAAGGTGGCGAGAGTGATGAAGATGACGGCACCACACCCGCTCAGGACCTGGACTTGACAAAGGGGAAACACCTCACGCTGACGCTTCCTGAAGCCGGCTCATTGCAGCAGCGCCTGCAAAACGAGATGTCGCAGCAAGAGGGATATGACGTGGTGGACTTCCTGACTCTCAAAGGTAAATTTGGCGGCAAGGACCTGGCTTATCTGAAGAAGCAAGAGGGCTATCTGTCACAACTGCAGTATCTCGACCTGTCGGAGGTGGAACTGGTATATGATGACGAGCAGTACGACTCCTATACGATATCGGATAAAGATGGAGAGGGTATTGCTCAAGGCATCGTAAACTACACCACTTATTACTATACCTTCTCAGCAGAGAACAAGGAAGAAGCAGCAGGAAGCGATCCCTTTACAGGCACTTCAACTCATAGCTATGTATATCTTCGCCGCAACGACTTTGCTTCGGGCTTTTATGGCATGAAGTACCTCAAGCAAATCAAACTGCCCAAGACATTGAAGGGTCTGGGTGAAAGTATCTTCGAAAACGCCGAGGTGCTGGAGAAGGTGACCTTCCCCGATGCTCCGACATACATCGGCGATAACGCTTTCGTCAATACCACGGGAGGTTATTTCCCTGAACTGCGCCGAACGCTGAAGGGTGTAGACCTGCCGGCTTCCATCACCAAACTAGGTACTAATGCCCTGCGTGGTGTTGGCTTCCGAACCATCGACCTCAGCCAGTTTACCGAACTGGGCGAAGGTTGTCTGAGTGAGACGAACATCACGGAGGTGAAACTGAATGCTGAAGTGAAGACCATTCCCGCAGGGATGTTCAGCGGATGTAAGTATTTGGAGTCGGTTGCAATCCCAACTACCGTTGAAGTCATTGGCAACGAGGCCTTCAGAAGTTGTGAGAATCTGAGCAGTCTGACCTTTGCCGGACAAGTGGAGACCATCGGAAAAGAGGCCTTCGCCGACTGTAAGAAACTGACTTCGGTGCGCATCAGTGCCAAAGCGATTGGCGAGCGCGCTTTTACCTCGTGCAACCTGACTACCGTCGAGATAGCCGACGGTGCCAAGGCAATTGGTCCGTTTGCCTTCAGCTGGAACTCGGGGCTTGCCAGTGTCAGCGCACCGCAGACGCTGGAGGAGATAGGTTCTCATGCCTTTCAGGGCTATGGCGAGTTTCAGGTTGGCGTGTATGACACACCGTTTATTAGCAATCTGCCCGCCGAGGACGGCGTGAAGTATATCGGCAGCGTGGCCTATCTGTTCATGGGCGGAGACGAAATGAGGATCAAGGAAGGTACGCTGGGCGTTGCCGACGATATCTTGACGAACCATCTGTACCTGTACGACGGCACAAATTCATGGGGTTCCTCGTCGGCTTTCAGCGGCTGGACGGCTCCTGCCTCTGTCACACTGCCCTCGACACTGCGCGTGCTGGGTTCCAACTTTGGCAGTCCAAGCATCACAACCCTCACACTGCCAGAGTCGCTGGTTAAAATTAAAGGTATCGACTGTGAGAACCTGAAGGGCAGCATCACCATTCCTGCCAGTGTCGAGTATTTCGGAGGCATCAGAAGTAAGATAACCCGCATCTACTACAATGCTGTCGACGCGAATGCTGTGGATGCAGAAACGAAGGGCTTACTTCCTGCAACACTGGTCCGCGCCTTCATCGGCGAGGGTGTGAAGATAATCCCTGACGGTCTGTTCTTCGGCTGTACGAACCTGGCTCGCGTTCAGATGCCAAGTACGGTGGAGCATATCGGATACGGTGCATTTGACGGATGCTCATCACTGACCGACATTGACCTGCCGGCAGGGCTCAAAGAGATAGGCGAAAATGCTTTCTATGGTGCAGGACTGACTACGATCTCTGCCTACATGCCCACTCCTGCAACACTGGAGAATCGCTTCATTGAGAGCCACACCCAGATTCCGCTACTGAAGGTGCCAAACGGTTCTTTGGAGGCTTATCAAAGTGACACTTGGTGGTCTGGTCAGTTCCAGAAGATTGAGACCTTCGACGGAGCTTCCGACACAGAAGCCATCAATGAGTCGACAACAATCACCATCGGCAACACCGTGACCGAAGATACCGACCTCAGCGGAACGGTGGTGGGCGGCATCTTCATCACCCTTGACACCGAAGAAAGCGGCGATGGCTATAATGCTTCTGAGGGTTGTATTGTCATCAACTCGCAGACCACCGAGGACGGCATTGCTGCTGCCAGTGCCAATGGTGCCAACGACCTGACGGTGAAGAACCTGTTGCAAGGTCTCGTCTTCGAAATTCCTGCCGGTAGCGGAAAGATTACCGTCGACTGCCAGACACTGGGTTCTCGGCTGTTGTTTGTAAAGATAGGGACAGACGAACCAAAGAAGGTACAGCTGGGTAGCCGTAGCACCATCACCTTCAACTATAATGTGACAGAGGACACCCGCGTCTTCATCTATGCTGCTGACGAGAATGCGTCGGCACACGAAACCGAAAAGGGAGACACTCCCCGCCGTACTGCTTATGCCAATGACAACAGCGTGAAGTTCTACGGACTTTCCATCGAGGTCGATGAAGTCATCAACGGCATACACACCGCCAACGGCAACACCGCATTGAAGCCTCTTGTCATCTACGACCTCCAAGGCCGTCGCGTCTCATCACCCAAGGGCGGACTCTTCATCATCAACGGACAAAAGACTGTTGTAAAGTAAAGAGAAAGCTACGCGCAGCCGATTAAAGACGTTGCGAGAAGCAGACTAAAGTAAAGTTCAATCCTCGGCATGGAAGTGTTAAATCCGTGCCGAGGATTGAATTTTCTTAGCTGTAGAACAACAAATCTTTGTCAAGATATACATTTTTTTTCAATGTCATCTTGCTGTCTTCATTTTTTCTTTGTAACTTTGCGGGCAATCAATGGAAAGCGTAGTACTTCAAAATGTCAGCATTGGCTATATTGCCAAAGGTCATCAGCGGGTGGTGGCCTGTGGCATCAGTGGCGCTATTCGTAGCGGCGAACTGACATGTCTGCTGGGGCGTAACGGTGTGGGTAAATCGACACTGCTGCGCACGCTCTCTGCTTTCCAACCAGTCCTGTCGGGCGAGGTGTTGCTGGCAACAGATAGTTCACAAACTCCTCAGTACGAGTCCCTCACGGCACTGAACGACAGGCAGCTAAGCCGAATCATCGGAGTCGTACTGACAGAGAGGCCCCATGTGCGAAACATGACAGTGGAAGAGATGGTCAGCATGGGACGTGCACCCTATACCGACTTCTGGGGAAGGCTGACAGACGAGGACCAACAGGTAGTGGACGAAGCTATCCGGCTGACGAACATCGAGCCGTTGCGAAGGCGCATGATGCAGACCCTGAGTGACGGAGAGCGCCAGAAGGTGATGATAGCCAAAGCGCTGGCGCAGCAAACGCCTGTCATCCTACTTGATGAACCGACAGCATTCCTCGACTTCCCCAGCAAGGTGGAGATGATGCAACTGCTGCACCGGCTGGCAACCACCGAGCAAAAGACCATCTTCCTTTCTACCCACGATGTAGAACTGGCACTGCAACTCTCCGACTGCATCTGGCTCATGGAGACCGACGGTCTGCATGTGGGTACGCCCAAGGAGCTGGCACTGCAGGGAGCATTGAGCCGCTTCGTTGAGCAAGACGGCATACATTTTGACACAAACACATTAACCATACATATTACACGATGATTGAAGGACACGGAGATGACATATACCGCTATGAGGGACAGGTAAAGATGAACTTCAGCAGCACCAACTACATGCATACTGACCATAGTGCGCTGAAAGAATACCTGATGGAGCGTTTCGACCTCATCAGCAACTACCCCGAGCCGCAGCCCCTGCAGCTGGAGCAGCTTATTGCCAGCAAGTTGGACATTCCTGCCGAGAGTGTCATGGTGACCAACGGTGCCACAGAAGCCATCTACCTGATAGCCTCGCTGTATCATGGCAGCACATCCATCATTCCTCAGCCGACATCAACGGAGTATGCTGACGCTTGCCGCATCAACAAACACTACATCACGTACGAGCAGAACGATGGTATAACGGAGTTGCCCAAGGACCGCGTCTACTGGTTGTGTAACCCCAACAACCCCTCCGGCAATGTGCTGATGAAAGGATTCATGGATTATCTGGTGCGCCGCTCACCGCGTTATACGTTTGTCGTTGACCAGTCTTTTGAAGCCTTCACACGCGAAGAGCTCCTGCTGCCCAAAGAGACCTGCATGCTGGGGAACCTGTTGCTGCTGCACTCCATGAGCAAGACCTACGGCATTCCTGGCATCCGTCTGGGGTATATCACCAGTCATCCCGGCACCATCCAGCTGCTGCGCAACCTGCGCCACCCGTGGTCTGTCAGCACCTTAGCCATCGAAGCCGGCAAGTTCCTCATAGAACAAGGCCGTCCCGTCGTGACAGACATCAATGCCTATCTCGACGAGACGGAACGTTTACGGAAAGCCTTACGGCAAATTGAGGGCATCCGCGTCTATGAGACCAAGACCAACTACATGCTGTGTGAGGTAGCTCCTATCACCGCTACGGAGCTAAAAAGCTATCTCATCAACGAACATGGCATCTTGATACGTGACTGCCATAACTTCTATGGACTCAGCAACCACTTCTTCCGCATCACTACACAACAAGCCGATGAGAACGATGCGTTGGTGAGTGCCATCAGCGAATGCCTCTCTTCGCGCGAGTAGTGGTCGTTACTCCTGCACCGAGAAGTCGCCCTTGCCTACTCCACAGATGGGGCATACCCAATCCTCAGGAATATCCTCAAAAGCTGTTCCAGGGGCGATACCGCTATCAGGGTCGCCTACTGCGGGGTCATACACATAGCCACAAACATCACAAATGTACTTCTTCATAGTTGTATTCGTTTAGAGTTAATATAAAATAATAGCGTTATGTTCGCTTAAAGTCCAAGATTCTTCAGCGTCTTCGCAACGATGGTCTCAGGCTGAATGCTGTACAGACAGGCATAGTCGCCACGCTGACAGGGTTTCTGTCCGAAGACACTGCAAGGCCGACAGTCCAGAGGCACCTGCACTACATTTTCCATGCTTTGTCCCCACCCCATAAAGCCGGCATAGGGATGTGTCGCTCCCCAGACGCTCACCACGGGTGTTGCCACCAGTGATGCCAGGTGCATGTTCGAGGAGTCCATAGATATCATCACCTCCAGATGGCTCATCAGGATGAGTTCCTGACGGATGGACTCCACCAGCGGAGCCACATAGGTACACTGCGGATGCTGGCTGCACCAGCGTGTGAAGTATTCCTCCTCCTTAGCACCACGACCGAAGAGGAAGATGCGCACATTGGGTACCTGTTTCAACAACTCGGCAATTACCACCTCCATCTTTTCAGCAGGATATGACTTGCCGTCATGAGCTGCAAAGGGAGCAATGCCTATCCACCGCTCGCCGTCCAACTTCCGGTTCAGTCCTTCAGCCAGAAGACTCAAGTCGCCCTTGCCTTGCGGGAAGATGCTCTTGAACTGTATCTCGACGGGATAGCCCAGCTTCTCGAAGACCTCCAGATAGTTCTGAAACGAGGTGGGCTGCTGTTCCAACCGCTTATGCTTTGCCGATGTAATGCTTCTGCGCCCCTTGCGGTGCTTGTCTATGTGCTCGGTGTGATAGTGGTTCAAGTTAAAGCGCAGTCGCAAGTAACCGGAGCGCAACACACCGTGCAGGTCGGCGACAGCCGTAAACTGCTTGGCAGCCAAGCGCCGATAAAGCGCATTGAGTCCGCGAATGCCATGATACTCGTGCTTGACATCAGCCTCCATGAAATTGATGTTGGGTGCCAAGTCCTCAAACAACGTGCGTGCAAAGCCGCGGCTCACTACCGTCAGGCGCACGTCAGGATAGCGTTTAGCCAACGAATAAACTACCGGCACCACCATAGCGACATCGCCCAAGGCCGAAAACCTGATGACGAGTATGTGCTCCCTCTTCATGACAACCCTCTTTGCCTCCTAGTTCTTTTACTTTTTTTACTTTTTTACCTTTTTACTTTTTTACCTTTCTACCCTTCTACTTTTCTACCTTTTTACTTTTTATAAAGTATCGGATTCGTAGACGGGTCGTTGTACATCTTCATCTGCCGATAAACCTTCATGTACTTGCGCCCAGCCTCGATGTCCTCCAGCAGTTGGTCGATAGCTGTCGAAAGGTCAACCTGTTGCTCCAGCAATACGTTCAACTTTCCCTGACACTTCGCAATGTGAGCGGCATCAGCGTCTTTACGCTCGGTCTGCTCCTGCATGTGCCAAATCTTCAGAGCCAGAATGCTCAGACGGTCGACAGCCCATGCCGGACTCTCCGTATTCAGTCGCGCATCAGGCAGCACCGTCACCGTGCTGTATTGCGTACGGAAGTAAGTGTCTATCTCTTCCACCAAGTCCGTACGGTCTTGGTTGGAGCGGTCTATGCGGCGTTTCAGTGCCAAAGCCTCAACGGGGTTGATTTGCGGGTCACGGATGATGTCCTCCAGATGCCACTGCACGGTATCTATCCAGCACTTCAGATAGAGGCTGTGCTCAATGGTTCCCTGCTTATAGGGATTGTTGATGGGTGTGTCCACGTTGTCTTTCAGGTGATAGTCGCGTATCGCCTGCTGGAAGATTTTGTTAGCTATTTCGGTAAATGACATCGTTTTGTATGGTTTATCCGTGCAAAGATACAAATAATAATTGATAATTAGCCACTGATAATTGATAATTTAAAGATATTTTGTAACTTTGCAGGCAAAATAAGCAAAAATGAAGATAGTAGTTGACGATAAGATACCTTTTCTCCTTGATAAGTTACAACAGTTAGCCGACGAGGTTGTTGTCCTGCCAGGAAGACAGATAGGACCCGATGATGTGCGTGATGCAGACGCGCTGGTCATCCGTACCCGCACCCGCTGTGACCGACAGCTGCTGAGTGGCAGCAAGGTGCAGTTTGTTGCTACTGCCACCATAGGTTTCGACCATATTGATGTCGACTTCATGGAGCGGGCAGGCATCAGCTGGACCAACTGTCCTGGCTGCAATTCCGGTTCTGTGGCGCAGTATGTCGAGAGTTCGCTGCTCGTGCTGCAGCAACAGAAGGGTGTCGACCTTCAGCACACCACCATAGGCATTGTGGGTTGCGGACATGTAGGTTCCAAGGTCAGAGCCGTTTGTGAGCGAATGGGTATGCGGGTGCTGGTATGCGACCCTCCTTTAGGTCATGCCGACTTTGTCTCCTTAGAGGTGCTGGAACGTGAGGCTGACATCATCACCTTCCACGTGCCGCTGACACGAAGTGGGAAGTATGCCACCTACCACATGGCAGACAGCGCATTCTTCAGCCGCCTGCAGCGCACACCATACATCATCAACACCAGCCGCGGCGAGGTAGTCAGCAATGAAGCACTGCTGACAGCGCTGCAGAAGAGTGTCGTTCGTGATGCCATCCTCGATGTCTGGGAACACGAGCCCAACCTCGACCTTCGGCTGCTGGAGCGAGTCTTCATCGGTACTCCGCACATCGCAGGATACTCGGCTGACGGAAAAGTGAATGCCGACAACATGGTTATCAATGCTCTCTGCCAGCACTTCCACCTGCCACATCCGGGACTTGTCACCGCTCCTGAGTTGCCCAACGCATCAAGCGCCGCCTACGCTTCGCCACTCGACTACTACAACCCACTTGTTGACAGCGAGGCGCTGAAAAAGGAGCCGGCACTGTTTGAGTATTTCCGCGACCACTATCCCCTGCGCCGCGAATGTCTTTAGAGCAAACGCCCTTGTTGTGTTAATTATTTTTAATTCCTTTGTCACTTCAGCATTGTTTCATAACTTTGTACGCACGCAAAGAAGAAATATGCTGAAAATTAAAAATGGAGATTACGCCCATGTTTAATAACAGGACAAAACAAATAATGCGGCTAACGGCCGCATTATTTGTCATGATTCAACTCTCACTCACCAGTGCACACGCTAGTGATGATTTCGGCATGTGGGGATCACTGAATGCCGAAAAACAACTCAACGACCGTTGGGACCTGGGGGCAGAAGTGGAGTACCGCAGTCGTGACAACATGAAATCCGGCGACCGCTGGAGCTTTGGATTAGAGGGCAACTACCAGATTACCAGCTGGCTCAAGGCATCAGCAGGCTATATCCTGCTGGACGACCACCACTACAAGGAAAACAGCAAAGGAACCAGGTATAGCGACTACTGGAGCATCCGTCATCGCTTCAATGTGTCGTTGACAGGCTCCGTCAGCTGGGGTAAGTTTACATTCTCACTGCGTGAGCGCTGGCAGTACTCATATCGGCCGGAGAAGACCGCCCAACAATATGTAATAGGCACTGACGCTGAAGCCGGCGAGAAGGTTTACAGCGGAAAGGGTAAAAACGTATGGCGCAACCGTCTGCAGGTAAAGATGAAACTCAGTCAGGTGTTCCGTCCGTACGTGAATGCCGAATCCACCGTCTCCAAAGAGCTAGAGAAGATAAGATACAACTTCGGTACAGAGCTGCATGTTGACAAGCATCACAGCTTTGATATCAAGTATATCTACCAGCACATGTGCGGTGAGGATAATGACGAAGCCGACCGCCATGTGATTGGTCTTGGGTACACATACCAGTTTTAAGACATGAAGAAATGGTTGATGGCATTGCTTGCTCTGGCGATGTGTCTTTTGGTTGGTCAAAGGATATACCGTGAGGGCAAGATGCTGT
>CAMNIA010000015.1 GCA_946540105.1 uncultured Prevotella sp.
ACGAAGTGTACAACAAACTGAAATAGCCGCTCATTGTCTTTGCGTCATTTCATAGCCATCGACTTTGAGACGGCCAACCAACAACCGTCTAGTGTCTGCTCCGTCGGAGTAGTGATGGTTCGCAATGGACAGGCAGTCGATAGTTTCTACAGCCTCATCCAACCTGAGCCGAACTACTACACCTATTGGTGTCAACGTGTTCATGGCATTACGCAAGAGGCGACAGACAACGCCCCCGTTTTTTCACAAGTCTGGCAGCAATTGGAACAGCGCATCAAAAACGTCTATTTCGCCGACCAAGAGTCTGATGACATAAGATACCAGATAGCCACCTTACCCTTCGTGGCTCACAATGCGCGCTTCGACGAGGGATGTCTGAAAGCAGCCTTCAAGGTCTATCAGATGGACTATCCCAACTATCGCTTCTATGATACTCTGACTGCATCAAGAAGACAGTTCGGACAGTCGCTACCCAACCACCAATTGCATACTGTAGCAGCTGCCTGTGGCTATGACCTACAGAACCACCACCACGCTTTGGCTGATGCTGAAGCCTGTGCCGCTATCGCCTTGAACTTACTGTAGCGAGAAAAAACTGGCTCAGCAGAATTACCTGATGGATAAAGCTTGAGCTAACAGTTGATGATGGTGGCATTATGTGTCGTTTTTACAGCCCACGGGCTTTCCAAATGCGGTCTTTGGCGGCATTTATTTCCTGGAATTTCTTTTCGGCAGCCTTGCGGATGTCTTCACCCAAGGCAGCGACCTTGTCGGGATGGTGTTCGAGTGCCAGTCGGCGGTAGGCGCGCTTCACTTCATCATCGGTGGCGCTGGGTGACACACCAAGCACGCGGTAGGCAGAGTCGAGGTCGTCCTTGCCGAGTCCGAGCAGTGAGTCAATTTCCGAGGCCGAAAGTCCCATCCATTGGGCGCACTCCTTCATGGCTGCAACCTCACTGGCCTCTACGTGTCCGTCAGCCTGGGCTATGAGTACAAGGAAATTGAGCAGCTGCATGAGCTGGGAGTAATTCATGTTGTGAGCCATCTGGCGGCAGCAGTCAGCCACGGTGGTGCGGAAGGCGGCAGCCCCTACCCGCTTCTGCTGGTCGAAGAGGCGACGCAGTATCTGGTCACCCTGCTGACAGGCTATCTCGCCAAAGTTCTGGCGCAGCATGTTGCGCACAGTCTCCATCTCGGAGTGCATCACCTTGCCATCGGCCTTGATGATGTACGACGCGAGGACGAGCAGCGAGAAGAGGAAGCTGTTGCGCTGACCTTGGTCTGCGGAGGCAGTAGAACCGCTATAGCTGGTATTGGTTGACCAACCGCTATGTCCGTCGAAAGTACCCTGTGTCTCTGGGGTGTTGACGGCATCGAGCATCGAGTCGAAAACGCCGCCCAGCACAATGCCTGCCAGTGCGCCCAAGGGACCGCCGCTCATGAACCCCAGAATGCCTCCTATCCACTTTCCTAATGCCATAAATATCTCTTATCTTTCAACTTTCAACTTTCAACTCTCAACTCTCAACTTTCAACTCTCAACTTTCAACTCTTTAATACTCGTACCACCATGCCGACTGGTTCTGCTCTTCGCGCTCCAAGTCGTCTAGCAGACATTCAGCCAACTTCATCACCACCTCGTGGGGTACCAGCAGGCGGGGGTCGTCGCTGTGGGGATTGATGGCACTGAGGAAGTGGGGAACCTCGCTTTTATACACTTCGCGCATGTGGCGGTTGGTGGCATCGGTGCCCGAACAGCTGAAGGTGATGTTGGCTAGACGGTCGCACAGTTTGACGAACGGAGCATAGGGTGTCTGGCGTATGCCCTGGTAGTACTTCTCACCCGCCCGCTCGGCACGGGTGCGTCCCTTTTCATTGGTCAGCGCATAGACGATTTCGGTAGCCATCAGAGCCTGTTCTTCGGTCATGTATTTACGTGCCGTCTTCATGGTGTCGTTATAGGTCTGTCGCGCGTCTTCAATGCTGTCATGATAGTAGCCTCCGAAGAACAGCGGCAGCACATCATCAGGTGTCGCACACACCAGATGGCCAAAGTCACGTATGCCCTGTACCACCATGTCGAGGTGGTAGCCATAGGGCAGGTCGTTACCATAAGTTTGATTGACGCTGTCATGCAAGTCATGGGCAGCCTGGCGGATAGTTGCTATCTGCTCGTCATATAGCTCGATGTATTGCTCAAAGGTTTGTCTTTCCATGGCCTCAACTGCTTGTGGTTAATTATTGCCAAAGGTTATCTTGCTGCGGCAACACTCTGTGCCGTCGGTACGCACAATACGAATGCAATACGTGTCGGATTCGGTCTGCTCGCGGTAGAACGACAGCTGGTCACCGCCGTGTGCTTCTGCTACATAGGCTATCTCGAAGCGCCTTATCTGGTGGGTGCGATACCAGTCGAGCGGCCACAGGTCAAGCACGTGTTCTATGTACTTGACACTATTGATGTGACCGTTGATGTCGACATCATTATAGTAGGTGTCAATAGTGTGCACCAGCGTTGCCGTGTCACTCATCTTGACGCGTCCGCCCTTGTCAATAGGGCACTCCTTGTCAGGCACTATCCATTGGTTTATGGCACCGTTGTCTATGTCGTAGATGTCGGTGGGCTGTCGGGTCTCAGTGTCTATCATTGCCCAGATACTGCGCCCGTAGCCGTAGGTCTTGCCGTCAGTACCGACCACGGCGAAATTGCGCGAGGTGAAGTAGCGCATGGCACTCTCGACCCATGTCTCGACATTGAATTTGGTGTACTGGCGCGGCATTTCTGTCATCTCGATTGCTAGGCGCGACAACACCCACGAACGGTGTATGCTCATAAGATATTGCATACCGAAACCGCGTGCCGAGGAGTGAAAGTCGGCAGCATTGAGCATGTGGTTGCCCATGTGTCCCATAAACAGCCTGCCGGAGAAGTCGCAGTGGAACGGCTCCGCCAGAAACTCGTAACATCCTATCTTATCCATCCTGTCGCTCTCTCATTTCCAAGAACTCGCTGACCTGTTCCTGAGTGCCACGGGTGACGGCAATGCGGCCACTGCGGGTGTATTGTAGCACGCAACCGAACTCGTTGAGGGCATAGTACAGCGAGATGATGTCCTCGGTACGCCCGTTCTTCATCACAATGACATAGGTGGGGTTGACCTCGGTAATCTGAGCATCGTGCCGCCGAATGGTACGCGATATCTCTGGGTTCTGCAACACCAGATCGGTCTGTAGCTTGTAAAGTCCCGCCTCGCGGATAAATAGCTGGTCATCAGTAAAATAGTTGGCTTTTACGACATCTATCTTCTTCTCTATCTGCCGCGTTATCTTCTCTATCTGGTCCGCATCGCTCCATGCCGTGATGGTGTATTTATGGACACCGTCAATTGACGAAGCCGACACGTTCAGACTCTCGATGTTGACCTGACGGCGCGTGAACACAGCGGTAATCTGGTTCAGAATACCGGCTATATTCTCCGAATACACCAACAATGTATATAACTTCTTTTTCTCTTCCATAACTCTTACTTCTTACCTCTTACCTCTTACCTCTTACTTTTCACCTCTTACTTCTATCAAATCTCCAGCATCATGTCATTCACATTCATGCCCGGAGGGGTCATGGGCAGCACGTCATCATCTTCCTTGATGGCACACTCCAGAATGTACGGTCCCTGGTGGGCAAGCATCTGTGCAACTGCCGCACCGAGGTCCTCGCGACGGGTGACGGCAGCATAGGGAATGCCATAGCCCTGAGCTATCAGTGCATAGTTGGGGTTGAGCATCTTTGTGAATGACTTGCGGCGCATCCAGAACATGTCCTGCCACTGTCGCACATTGCCAAGGTAATGGTTGTTCAGCAAGATCATCTTGACAGGCGACTGCTGTTCCATGATGGTACCCAGCTCCTCGATACACATCTGGAAACCGCCGTCACCCATAAAACAGCAGACAGTACGGTCAGGAGCGCCGAAGGTAGCACCGATGGCTGCCGGCATACCGTAACCCATAGTACCCAGTCCACCGCTGGTACAGATGCTGCGGCTCTTATGATACTTGAAGTAACGCGTAGCGAAGAGCTGGTTCTGACCGACATCGGTCACGAGCACAGCATCACCCCCGCAACATTCGGCAACGGCATTCACCACCTCACCCATCAACAACGGACCGTCCTTCGGGTGTATGGCGGGCTCTATAACTTTCTCGCGTTCTTTCGCATCGAGCGGCTTGAACGACTCCTTCCACTCGCTATGGTCTGCCTTGTTGAGCAAAGCGGTAATGGCAGGCAGCGACTCTTTACAGTCGGCAACGACAGCGACATCGGTACGGATGTTCTTGTCTATCTCGCTGCGGTCAATGTCCAGATGAATCACCTTAGCCTGCTTGGCATAGGTCTTCGTATTGCCCGTCACACGGTCGGAGAAGCGCATGCCGATGGCAATGAGCACATCGCATTCCTGCTCCTTGAGGTTGACGGCATAGTTGCCGTGCATGCCTAGCATACCGACATTCAGCGGATGGTCAGAAGGCAGTGCAGAGAGCCCTAACATGGTGCGTCCTGCGGGGATGTCGGCCTTCTCTAAGAACGCCCGCAACTCCTCCTGCGCATTGCCCAACTCTACACCCTGTCCCACCAGTGCCAAGGGCTTCTTGGCATTGTTGATGAGCTCGGCAGCCTGGCGCACAGCTTCAGCATTGAGTTTAGGATAAGCCACATAGGAACGCACGAAGTCCACCTTCTTAGGCTCCCAGTCAATCTCCTCAACCTGCGCATTGCGCGGGAAGTCGAGAACCACAGGTCCTGGACGGCCACTGCGTGCGATATAGAAAGCACGGCTGACAGCCCACGCGATGTCTTCGGCATGACGAATCTGATACGACCACTTCGAAATAGGCTGTGCCACACCCACGAGGTCGACCTCCTGAAAGGCATCAGTACCCAGTGCGCCGATAGCCACCTGACCGGCAATCACCACCATGGGTGTTGAGTCCATCATGGCATCGGCAACTCCCGTGAGGGTATTGGTGGCACCAGGGCCACTGGTCACCAGCGCAACACCCACCTCTCCACTGACACGAGCATAGCCCTCGGCAGCATGGGTGGCAGCCTGTTCGTGACGCACCAATATGTGGTCGAAACACTTCTTCTCACCACGCGTGTAATCGAAAAGTGCATCGTACACGGGCATGATGGCACCGCCTGGGTAGCCGAAGATGGTCTTCACACCCTCTGCTTGCAAGGCACGCATCAGCGCTTTGGCTCCTGTTATTCTGTCTCTAAGCATAGTATTCTTTTTTCCTGTTTATTTCTAGATTGTCTAGATTATCTAGAATATCTAGAACATCTAGTTTCTCTAGTCTATTATTCTCACGCCGCCCTTATCAGCACTCGAAACACTCTGAGCGTAAGCACGCAACGCCTTGCTAACAATGCGGTTACGCTTCATGGGCTGCTGCTGACGAGCTGCCAGTTCTGCTTCGCTCAACTTGACATTGATAGTACGGTTGGGGATGTCTATCTCGATGATGTCGCCATCTTTTATCTTACCGATATTACCACCTGAGGCAGCCTCTGGTGAGATGTGGCCGATGCTCAAGCCCGAGGTTCCACCAGAAAAGCGTCCGTCGGTAATCAGCGCACACTCCTTACCCATGTGCATCGACTTTATATAGCTGGTGGGATAAAGCATCTCCTGCATACCAGGACCGCCCTTCGGCCCCTCGTGCGTGATGACAACGCAGTCGCCCTTCTTCACCTTACCACCCAGGATGCCCTCGCAAGCGTCTTCCTGAGAGTCGAAGACTACGGCAGGACCCTCGAAATGCCACAACGACTCGTCCACACCAGCAGTCTTTACCACGCAGCCGTCCTGTGCGATGTTACCAAACAGCACAGCGAGACCACCGTCGGTGGTATAGGCATGTGCAATGTCACGGATACAGCCGTTGGCACGGTCGGTATCTAGTGTACCCCACGTTGCCGACTGGCTGCCCATCTTCGTGGAGAAACGGTTGCCAGGTGCCGACTGATAGATACGGTCTGCCTCGGCATCAACAGGACCGTCTACAATGCTGTATTTCTGCATGGCTTCACCGAGTGTCATGCCGTCAACACGGCGCGCTGTGCCATCAATCAAGCCACCCTTGTTTAGCTCGTTCATGATACCCAGAATACCACCGGCCCGTCCGCACTCCTGCACACTGTATTTCTGCGTATTGGGAGCTAACTTGCAGAGACACGGGGTTTTACGGCTCAGTGCATCAATATCGCTGATAGTGAAATCAGCACCAGCCTCCTGGGCTACAGCCAGCAGGTGAAGCACGGTATTGGTAGAGCCTCCCATAGCAATGTCAAGGGTCATGGCATTGAGGAACGCCTGACGCGTTGCGATATTACGCGGTAGTACGCGCTCGTCACCATCTGCATAGTAGGCAAAGGCGTTCTTCACCACTTGGCGCGCCGCAGCCCGGAACAGCTCAACACGGTTGGTATGTGTAGCAAGAATGGTACCGTTACCTGGCAGTGACAGTCCGATGGCCTCCGTCAACGAATTCATGGAATTGGCGGTAAACATTCCGGAGCAAGAGCCACAACCAGGACACGCACATTGCTCCAGCTGCCGTATCTCCTCATCAGTGACACTGGGGTCGGCACCCTTAACCATAGCTGTTATCAGGTCGGCATTCTCACCGCGCCAGCGACCTGCTTCCATCGGACCTCCGGAACAGAAGACGGTGGGGATGTTCAGACGCATGGAAGCCATCAGCATGCCGGGTGTCACCTTATCACAGTTAGAGATACATATCATGGCATCAGCCTTATGGGCGTTTACCATATACTCCACGCTGTCGGCAATGATGTCGCGTGAGGGCAATGAATACAACATGCCGTCGTGACCCATTGCGATACCGTCGTCAATGGCTATGGTGTTGAACTCGGCAGCATAGCAGCCCATCTTTTCTATCTCTTCACGGACTATCTGACCAATCTCGTGCAGATGGGTATGGCCAGGAACAAACTGGGTAAACGAATTAACAATGGCAATAATCGGCTTTCCGAACTGCTCCTGTTTCATACCTGTGGCTACCCAGAGCGCACGGGCTCCTGCCATTCTGCGACCTTCAGTGCATACAGCACTGCGCAAAGTGTGTTTGTATTCCTTCATATCTGTTTAGTCTTTTCACCTTTGAAGATGCAAAGTTACACCTTTTTTTAATTATAACCAACAAAAAGACAAAAAAAATCCCCGCAACCATTGTTGCAGGGATTTCTTTATTACTTGTTATTGACTGTTGTCGAATTACTTCGTAGTGTCAACGAACATAGCTACGCGGTTGAAGTCGTTCTCAGAAGAGAGCTTGTCAGTTGCGCCCAGACCCTCAACAGTGATGCGGTCAGCAGCAATCTTGTACTTCTTAACGAGAGCGTTCTTCACAACCTCAGCACGCTTCTCAGAAAGCTTCTGGTTGAACTCCTTCTTACCCTCGGGAGAAGCATAACCCTGAACCTTAACCTTAGCGTCCTTGTGGTTCTTCATGTACTTAGCAACCATCTCGATGCTAGCATACTGAGCAGGATCGATAGTAGCCTTGCCCTGACGGAAGATTACGTGCGGCTGCAGAACATTCTCAGCAGGAGCAGCAACAACAGCAGCAGCGGTAGGACGAGCCTGGCATGCAGCGAGCTGAGCCTTCAGGTCAGCAATCTGCTTGTCAGCAGCGGCCAGCTTACCAGCCTTAGCGTCGTTCTCAGCACGCAGACCGTTGATCTGAGCGTTCAGACCGTCGATCTCAGCCTGGTCACGGAGCTGCTCAACCTTGAAGTTGTGAGTACCGTTAGAAGTACCGAACTTGTAGTTAACACCAGCCTTCAGAGAGAAAGCACCATTGTACTTCTTCTTGCCATCAGGACCAGTAATGCGATAGAAGGGATTTGCATACTGAACAGCAGGCTCACCCAGAACAACACCTGGCTCGATGTAAACCTGCCAAGCCTTGTCAGCACCCAGGTTCAGAGCGAAGTCGATAGCAGCCTTAGCATTGATACCACCCTGCTTAGCAGCCCAAGCACGGCTGTAACCACCACCTACGAGAGCGATAACCTCGAAAGCGCGGGGCTCACCTTTGTAACCAGCGAACAGGTTGTTCAGGTTCCAAGTTGTCATCAGATCGAAATCAGTAGCGTCGATGAAAGTCTTGCTACCAAAAGTAGTCTTACCATCAACCTTGTTTCCGAAATAAGAGTTAACGTCCAAAGCCAAACCGAATACGGTGGTCAGGTTCTTACCTACGCGGATACCGAACTCAGGAGCGAAGCCCTTGAAGAAACCAGCACCCTTAGCATCGTTCTTGTAAGGGAACTTCTGCATGTTGGTAGCAACACCAGCGTTGATACCTACGTACCAGTTGTCCTGTGCCTTATTGGCAGTAACAGCAGTTCTCTGTGCGCTAGCAGACATAGTCAGCATAGCAGCAGCAAACATTAAAATTACTTTTTTCATTTTTTTAAAAAACATGTTAATTATAAAAAATAACTATCTATTTTCTCCAATTCGGGTGCAAAGTAACAAAAAATATCTTTAACTTCCAAGTTTTTTTGCAAAAAAGTATTGAAATAAGTGTATTTTTTGACCCTTTCGGTTAAAAAAGGCGTATTTCCGACCATTTACAGGGCAAAAACATGCCTTTTTCACGCTACTGTGTGCGCTAACCAAAACGGTTTTTTCATACCATTGCAATTCCCTTTTTTATTTGTTGTCAGTCTATATATAAATATATAATGTACGCGCGTATATTCCCTACTTTTGCTGCATGATAATCTTGCCACCCTCTTCGATGGCTTCCATGTTGAGCGGTATCATGTCATGGTGACGCTCTGGCAGCGTTTTTCTGAGTGCCTTCTCCACCCCACCCGTACTGACAACAGGTGCCACCTTTAGTAAACCGCCCAACACAATCATGTTGAAGACCTTGCTGTTCTTCATCTCGGCAGCCTTGTCCATTGCATCAATACGATACACGGTAATATCCTTGCGTGTAGGCGGATTGATGATGCCGTAGCCATCATAGATGAGGATACCGCCTGTCTTCAGCTTAGGCTCAAACTTCTCCAGCGAAGGCTGGTTGAGGACTATGGCTATGTCGAACTTGGAAAGGATGGGCGACGAAATCTTCTCGTCACTCACGATAACCGTTACATTGGCGGTACCGCCACGCTGTTCAGGACCGTAGGCTGGCATCCATGTTACTTCCTTGTTGTCCATCAGTCCGGAGTATGCCAGGATTTTCCCCATTGAGAGCACGCCCTGGCCACCGAAACCGCTGATGATGATTTCTTTCTTCATACTGTCTTGTCTTTTAAGTCACCTTTAGGATAGAATGGCACCATGTTTTCTTTCATCCATTCGTTAGCTTTCACCGGCGACATCTTCCAACCGCTGTTACAAGTTGAAACGATTTCCACTAATGACGAACCCTTGCCGGCCATCGAGGCTTCAAAGGCTTTGCGGATAGCCTTCTTAGCTTTGTTAATACTACCTACCGACTCCACCGACTGGCGCGTAACATAGCAGGTACCCTCCAGTTGTGCGGCGATATCGGCAATCTTCAACGGATAGCCGTGAATTTCGGGATCACGACCGTAGGGACAGGTCGATGTCTTCTGGCCTATCAGTGTGGTAGGCGCCATCTGTCCGCCCGTCATGCCGTAAATGGCATTGTTGATAAAGATTATCACGATGTTTTCGCCACGGTTCAGTGCGTGAATGGTTTCACAAGTCCCTATGCAGGCCAGGTCGCCGTCACCCTGATAGGTAAACACCAAGCGGTCGGGCCACAGTCGCTTAATAGCCGTAGCTACGGCGGGAGCACGCCCGTGGGCAGCCTCCTGCCAGTCGATATCCAGATAGTTGTAGGCGAAGACGGCACAGCCTACAGGGCTGACACCAATGGTCTTCTCCTCCATCCCCATCTCTTCAATAACTTCTGCAATGAGTTTATGTACCACGCCATGCGAACAACCAGGACAGTAGTGCATGTGGTTGTCATTCATCAGCGCGGGCTTCTGATATACCAGGTTTTCTGGTGATATAATAGGATTCTCCATACTTACAGCAATTTCTTTAAAGCTTCTACGATTTCCTCGGGCTCAGGTACAATGCCGCCCAGACGGCCGAACTGCTCAACAGGAACTTTTCCGTTGATGGCAAGACGTACATCCTGCACCATCTGTCCTGCGTTAATCTCAACAACGAGCACGCCTTTTTTGCCTTGCGCCATCTCGGCTATCTGTTTCGAGGGGAACGGCCAAAGGGTGATGGGGCGCAACAAGCCCACCTTGATACCTTCGCCACGGGCTATCTCAATAGCCTTTTGGGTCAGACGGGCAGCGCTGCCGAATGCCACAATGAGCAGTTCGGCATCTTCACATTGCATCGTCTCATAGCGCACCTCCTTCTCTCTTATCTCCTTATACTTCTCCTGCAAATGCAAGTTGCGGGCCTCCATCATCTCGGGTTTGAGTTCCAATGAGGTGATGATATTGGGCTTGCGGTTCTTGGTACGCCCCGTAGTAGCCCAAGGGCACTCACGCAGCACTTCTTCCTCCGTGCGCCGTGGCTTGAAGGGTGGCAGGACTATTTTCTCCATCATCTGTCCAATGACACCATCGCTCAGAATCATGGCAGGATTACGGTATTTGAAAGCCAGTTCAAAAGCCAAGTCAACAAAATCGGCCATCTCCTGAACACTGTTTGGAGCCAGCACTATCACGTTATAATCGCCGTTGCCGCCACCTCGCGTAGCCTGGAAATAGTCGCCTTGTGAAGGCTGGATGGTACCCAGTCCTGGACCGCCACGCTGCACATTGACAAAGACGCCCGGTAGTTCGGCACCAGCCATATAGGTAATGCCCTCCTGCATCAGTGCCACACCAGGGCTCGATGACGAGGTGAGCACGCGTTTGCCTGCTGCAGCACCGCCGTAAATCATGTTGATACTGGCTATCTCACTCTCAGCTTGAACGACTACCATACCCGTAGTCTCCCAAGGCTTCAACTCGGCCAATGTTTCTATTACTTCACTCTGCGGGGTAATGGGATAGCCAAAATAACCGTCAGCACCACAGCGAATGGCTGCGTGTGCGATGGCCTCGTTACCCTTCATGAGCGTGATTTCTTGTTCTGCCATGTTTACTCCTTTACTCTTTACTCCTTTACTCTATAAACCGTAATACATCCGTCGGGACATACCACTGCACATGATGTACAACCTGTACACTTATCCAACTGTGCCGGTTCCACATAGGGATAGCCGCGCATGTTGACACGATTAGCCAGCGCGATAACACCCTGCGGACAGGCACTCACACAAAGGACACATCCCTTGCAGCGGTCTGTATTTACCACGATGGCACCTTTCATCTTAGCCATAAAATTATTTGTTTTACTCTATTTGAATTGCAAAGGTACAAATTAGCGGGCAAAATGCAAAAAGAAAATGGAGCTTTCTTCGCATTTTCTTGACCAATATCAGTCCTTCAGCGAATAGGTGACGGTAGTCACCACGCGTACTTTCTTAATATAAGGTGTATTCTCGTCGCGGTTGTCAATACTGAACTGTCCCTGGTCAGCGCTCACTATCTTGTTCAACTCCGAATGGGAGTTCTCGGCAAACTGCTGGGCGGTCTTCTCGGCATTCTCGATGGCCTCCTGCATCATTTTTGGTTTCATCTCCTTAAACGACACATACTCATACTTGACAGGATTGTCATAACCGCCGTCTACAATGGCGACACCTTCCTTCAGCAGGTCACCCTGACGGGCAATAATCTGTCGCACCTGCTTTACCTGCTGCGAGGTGACAGTGATAACGGATGTGACAATGTAGCGGTAGGCCTTATTGGCATCCGTATATTCGCGAGCCTGCAAGTCGATAACCTGAGGGGCATTCTCCGTCAACTCGTTCTGCTTGATGCCGTTGCGCAAGAGGAAAGCCTTGATTTTCTGCTGCGTCGCACCAATCTTGTTGTACAGTTCAGGCAAGTCGTTGCCTACTTCTTTCGATACAATAGGCCATGTCACCTTGTCGGCTTCGACCTCACGCTCTGCCAGTCCCTTGACACTGACCTTGCGGTCTTTCTCTGAAAAATTATCAATGCCTGCCTTGATGAACCAACCCAGACATACCAGCCCCAATGCAAGGAGGGCTGCTGAAAACAAACGATTATCTTTCATTTCTTCTGTTGTTTTATTTTTTCGCTGCAAAGGTATAAAATATTTTTAAAGCAAGCAAGGAAAATTTGCAAATAACGGAAATAATATGTAACTTTGCAGCACTAATTACACCGCTCAATGACAAATAAGCTGGAATTTACCCTACAGGAACGCGAAGAGACACTGGATCTTTATCAGCGTATTCGCGAGCAGATAGCTCCGTCTCTGAAAGAAGATGACGAGAGCCGTATGCGCACCCTGCTTTTACAAGCCATTGAGACTCACCAGCTACAACGCAATGTCTTTGGGCTCAACCCCATCCTTCTCTCTTTCCAGACCGCACAACTGGTGGTGGACGAGATTGGACTGCGGCGAGAGGGCGTCCTGGCAGTCCTGCTGCGCCCCAGTGTGGAGGAAGGAAAACTGAGTGTCGAAGAAGTCAACCAGCTATTTGGCGAGTCGGTAGCCCGCATCCTCCATGGTTTGCAGCGCATTCAGGAACTGTACAAGAAAAACCCTGTGGTGGAGTCGGAGAACTTCCGCAACCTGCTGCTGTCGTTTGCTGAAGACATGCGCGTCATCCTCATCATGATAGCCGACCGCGTGAACCTGATGCGACAGATTCGCGATGTCTCGGAAGAGCAGAAGGACCAGAAGACTGAAGTCAGCCAGGAGGCGGCTTACCTCTATGCACCCTTGGCACACAAGTTAGGACTTTACAAGCTGAAGTCGGAACTGGAGGACCTGTCACTCAAATATCTGGAACACGATGCCTATTACCATATCAAGGACAAGCTCAGTGAAACCAAGAAGAACCGCGATGCCTATATCGAGCGTTTTATCCAGCCTGTCGAACAACGGCTTCGTGAAGCGGGACTGACCTTCCACATCAAGGGACGCACAAAGTCTATTCACAGCATCTGGCAGAAGATGAAGAAACAGCACTGTCCCTTCGAAGGTGTCTACGACCTGTTTGCCATCCGTATCATCATTGACACACCCATAGAGAAAGAGAAGATTGCCTGTTGGCAGGCTTTCGCACTGGTGACCTCGATGTACCAGCCTAACCCCAAGCGCCTACGCGACTGGCTTTCCGTTCCTAAGTCCAACGGCTATGAGTCTCTGCACATCACCGTCCTGGGACCTGAGCAGAAATGGGTAGAGGTACAGATTCGAACGGAACGGATGGATGAGGTGGCCGAACGCGGTGTTGCCGCCCACTGGCGGTACAAAGGTGTCAAGAGCGAATCGGGACTTGACGAGTGGCTCACGAATATCCGCTCCATGCTGGAGACCAGCGATGGTCTGGAGGCGATGGACCAGTTTAAGATGGACCTCTACGAAGAGGAGGTCTTTGTGTTCACACCCAAAGGCGATCTCTTCAAATTTCCCAAGGGGGCTACCGTGCTTGACTTTGCCTACCATATCCACTCTAAGGTTGGCAACACCTGTGTGGGAGCCCGCATCAACAACAAGGTGGTGAATATCCGTCAGGAGTTGCAGAGCGGTGACCAGGTGGAAATCATGACTTCTAACAGTCAGAAGCCCAAGCAAGACTGGCTCTCTATTGTCAAGACCTCAAGGGCGAAATCCAAGATTCGACTGGCTCTGAAGGAGACTCAGGTCAAAGAGGCGTTGTTTGCCAAGGAGATGCTTGAGCGGAAATTCAAGAACCGAAAGGTGGAGATGGACGATTCCACCATGCAACATCTCGTCAAGAAGTTGGGATTCAAAGAGATGAGCGACTTCTACCGACAGGTGGCTTCTGGAGAGCTGGATGCCAGTGAGGTCATTGACCACTATGTAGAGATACAAAAGGGCGAACAACCGTATACCGGTAACAATTTGGCAGAAAGTGCCGCCAACTTCGTCTTAGAGAATGCCAAGTTTTCCACAGCAGGCACCCATGCTTCAGAAGACGTCCTGGTCATAGACCGCAATCTGAAAGGCATTGACTACCAGTTGGCACGTTGCTGCCAGCCCATCTATGGTGATAAGGTCTTCGGCTTTGTGACTGCCGGTGGCGGCATCAAGATTCATCGCGAAGACTGCCCCAATGCTCCCGAACTGAAGAAGCGTTTCGGCTATCGCATTGTCAAGGCAAAATGGAGTGGCAAGGGAGCATCGCAATATGCCATTACGCTTCGCATCATCGGCAATGATGACATCGGCATTGTAAACAACCTTACAAACATCATCTCGCGTGATGAGAAACTCATCCTGCGCAGCATCAACATCGACTCTCACGACGGCCTGTTCAGTGGAAACCTGGAGGTGATGATTGATGACAACACCCGACTGGAAACACTCATCAAAAAGCTGCGTACAGTGAAAGGTGTCAAGCAGGTTATCAGGATTTAAATGAGCAATGATTACAGTAATATTAAACTATTAAAACTTTATTTGAACTATGCAAAGTGACCCCAAGCAGTGCCTCTACTGCCAGAACAATGAGACCCTTCACAATCTGATGATTGAGTTTGCCCAACTGCGTGTCTCGCGTGCTTTCCTTTTCAAGGAGCAGACCTATCGCGGCCGTTGCCTCGTAGCCTATAAAGACCACGTGAACGACCTCAACGAACTCTCTGACCAAGACCGCAACGACTTCATGGCCGATGTCGCTCAGGTGACACGCGCCATGCAAAAGGCTTTCAACCCTGAGAAAATCAACTATGGCGCTTACAGCGACAAGCTGTCACACCTGCACTTCCACTTGGCACCGAAATATGTCGACGGTCCCGACTATGGCGGCACATTCCAGATGAATCCTGGCAAGGTATTCCTCTCCGATGCAGAATATCAGGAACTCATTGACAAGATTAAAGCCTGCCTGTAAGCTTCCTAACATCGAAATGACAAAACATTGAAATAACGAACTATCATGGCTATCATAAAACCATTCAAAGGAATACGCCCGCCCCGCAATCTGGTGGAACAGGTGGAGAGTCGCCCCTATGACGTGCTTGACAGCGAAGAAGCGCGTGCCGAAGCCGGCGACAACGAGAAGAGCCTCTATCACATCATCAAACCTGAGATTGACTTCCCCGTCGGCACCAGCGAGTACGACCCTCGCGTCTACGAGAAGGCTGCCGAGAACTTCCAGAAGTTCCAGGACAAAGGCTGGCTTGTTCAAGATGACAAAGAGCACTACTATATCTATGCACAGACCATGCTGCCCACCTCAAGCTATTGCCCTGCCGATGCTCCGCAGGGCAAGACGCAGTACGGACTCGTGGTATGTGCCCATACCGATGACTACCAGAAGGGCAACATCAAAAAGCACGAGCTGACGCGTCGCGACAAGGAGGAAGACCGCATGAAGCATGTCCGCGTGAACAATGCCAACATCGAGCCCGTGTTCTTCGCCTATCCTGACAACAAAGTACTTGACGAACTCATCATGCGCTATGCCAAGACCGAGCCGGAGTATGACTTCGTCGCACCTGTTGACGGCTTCCGCCATCAGTTCTGGATTATAGACAACGACCAGGATACAGCCACCATTACGGCAGAATTTGCCAAGATGCCAAGTCTGTACATCGCTGACGGTCATCACCGCTCTGCAGCAGCAGCCCTCGTAGGACAGGAGAAACAGAAGCAGAACCCTAATCACAAAGGCGACGAGGAGTATAACTTCTTTATGGCGGTGTGCTTCCAGGCCTCACAGCTCACCATCCTCGACTATAACCGCGTGGTGAAAGACCTCAACGGTCTCTCTAGCGAGGAGTTTCTGGCTGCCTTACAGGTTAACTTCACTGTAACCGATAAGGGTACCGAGATTTACAAGCCCCAACAGCTACACGAATTCTCACTGTACCTCGACCAGCACTGGTATTCTCTCAAAGCAAAGGAGGGGACATACGATAACACCGACCCCATCGGTGTACTTGATGTTGACATCTCGTCACGCCTCATCCTGGACGAGATACTAAACATCGGAGATCTGCGTTCCTCAAAGCGCATCGACTTTGTGGGTGGACTGCGCGGACTGGGAGAACTGAAGCGTCGTGTCGACTCGGGTGAGATGCGTGCAGCCCTGGCACTCTACCCCGTCACCATGCAGCAGATCATGAATATTGCCGACTCAGGCAAGATCATGCCGCCCAAGGCCACCTGGTTCGAGCCGAAACTGCGCAGCGGGCTTGTGATTCACAAGTTGGTATAGACAGTTAGCAATGACTGACGAATACCGCACCATCAAAGAAAAAAGCGAGGGATATTACACCGAGAAACGGAGTAAGTTCCTCGCTTTTGCCCATCCCGTCAAGACTGTTGACGAGGTCAAAGACATCATTGCACAATACCGTAAGAAGTACTTTGATGCACGCCACGTCTGCTATGCCTATATGCTGGGAGCTGCGCGCACGGAGTTCCGTGCCAATGATGACGGCGAGCCTTCGTCAACTGCCGGCAAGCCCATCTTGGGACAAATCAACTCCAACGAACTGACAGACATCCTTATTGTGGTAGTTCGTTACTACGGCGGTGTCAACCTGGGAACCAGCGGCCTTATTGTTGCTTACCGTGAAGCTGCCGCCGATGCCATCAACCACGCCGTCATCGAAATGCGTCAGGTGGAAGAAGTCATCACGTTTTCCTTCTCTTACCCGCAGATGAACGATGTCATGCGTATTGTAAAAGATATGCAGCCACGCATTGTCAGTCAGACATTCGACAACACCTGCGAAATCGTATTATCCATCCGTAAAAGCGAAGCAGCCCAACTTGAGAGTCGCCTCAACAGCCTGCTGTAGACGGAGAACTGAGATAGGCAGCACACATCTCTGCACACCGTTCGCCATCCACTCCGGCAGAGACGATGCCGCCGGCATAGCCAGCACCCTCGCCGCAAGGAAAGAGTCCCTGCAGACGGATGTGCATCAGCGTCTCTTGGTTACGGGTGATGCGCACAGGACTTGAAGTTCGTGTCTCAACACCTATCAGCACGGCTTCGTTGGTAAGAAATCCATGCGAATGTTTCCCGAAATACTTGAAACCTTCCTGCAGCCGATGGCTGACACCAGCTGGCAACCAGAAATGCAGCGGTGAGGCAATAAGTCCTGGAGCATAGGAACTCTTGGGGAGGTCACTACTCAGACGCTTATTGACGAAATCTGCCATCCGTTGTGCCGGAGCGGTCTGCTTTCGGTTTCCCTGCTGCCAGCAGGTCGCCTCCAATTCCTCTTGATAACGCATCACGCGCAACGGGTCCGAACCCGCTACATCTTCTGCCCGCAACTCTACTACCATACCGCTGTTCGACCACTGTCCGCCACGGTTGCTGGGTGACATGCCGTTGACAACAATCTGTTCTCGGTCGGTAGCGGCAGGGATGACGAAACCGCCAGGACACATGCAGAACGAATAGACACCGCGGCCATCAACCTGCGTGACAAAGGAATATTCTGCTGCAGGCAGGTAACGCCCCCTACCCTGTCGGTTGTGATACTGTATCTGGTCTATGAGCATTGACGGGTGTTCCAGACGCACACCTACAGCAATGCCTTTGGCTTCTATCTCTATGCCGCTGTCTGCCAGGTAACGATACACATCACGGGCACTATGACCTGTTGCCAAAATAACGGGACCACGGAATTCTCTACCACCTGCCATGCAGCCAACGACACGACTGCCCTCCAGCAACAGACGGGTCATCTTCGTCTGGAAATGCACCTCGCCTCCACTCCGCAGAATGCTGTTACGCATATTCTCAATGACACGCGGCAACTTATCGGTTCCTATATGTGGATGGGCATCAGCCAGTATGTCGGTCGAGGCACCATGTTGACAAAAGACATTCAGAATCTTCTCGATATTGCCACGCTTCTTGCTGCGGGTGTAGAGCTTGCCGTCAGAATACGCACCAGCACCTCCCTCGCCAAAGCAGTAGTTGCTTTCGGGGTCCACCTGCTGTGTCTTGGTAATAAGTGAAAGGTCCTTCTTGCGCTCACGGACATCCTTGCCGCGCTCAAGAACGATGGGTCGCAGACCGAGTTCTATCAGACGCAGCGCGGCAAACAAACCACCTGGTCCCGCTCCTACCACAATGACCTGCTGTCGGTCTGAGACATCGGGATACTCGGTGTGTTGGTATGCGTCATCCTGCGGTTGCTCATTGACATAGACACGCACCTTTAAGTTGACGAAGATGGTGCGCTGGCGGGCATCAATGCTGCGGCGAAGAATTCTGACGGCGGTGATGGTACGCCCATCGAAGCCTTGTTCTTCGGCTATATACTGCCGCAGTGACTGTGTGTCGGCAGCCACCTGCGGCGTGACGCGTATCTGGTACTCACTAACCATGCTTCACTCCATGCCGTTATTCACTCTTCGTTGCTGAAGAGGTTGTCTATTTCCTTGATTTCGTCTTCGTCAAACCATTTAGCAAGGCGGTCTTTGGCTTTCTGCTGGATTTCAGGATCTATATCCGTCCATACCTTCTTCAGCACGAACAGCAGCACGGCGAGGTCATCGGTAAGACCAGCAATGGGAATGGCATCGGGCACGACATCAAGGGGACTGATCATGTAACCCAGTGCCCCGATAATCATCGCTTTGTTGGCGGTACTTATCTTGTCACTCTGAAGGGTATAGTACAATATCAGAGCTGCATAAACCAGCTTGGCACCTGCCCGCTTGGCAATGCGGGCTATCTTCTCCACAAAGTCTGTCTGCGAGAACTTGCTGGCATAACTCATAAAATCAGGTAGTTCCATACTTTTTATCTTTTATTGTTTTTGTTCATCCGTATCACTCTAATCCCTGTATGCGAGGGGTGCTTCTGCAGATAGCGCCCCAGGGTCATCGGCTCCTCGACTACGCGTTTTCGCAGTTGCGAGGCGTTAAGCAGGTGCAGACCGTCATGGTGCCATACGGCAAATCCCAGATGTGCGATATCCAATCCCTTCTTGTTACACGTAATGGCAATGATGTCACCATCGTGAATGGTCTGCCGCAGCACTTTGCTGTTTCTGACAGCAGCCTTGGGGATGTATCTGCGTTGCTGTCCCGTCAGAGCCCGTTCTTGTTGACTGATGATGTCAACCAGCGCAGGCTGTGTCCTGAGGGCCTTATAGGCTTGCGGGTGCTCGCTCATATAGCTCACGCTGATGTGTTGCACCTCCGTAAACGGCGGATTAGGCTTCTGTATTTCTTTGACGAGTTGCAAGGCTTCGTTGTCATCAATCCAGTCGGAAAAATAATGCAGCCGCGAGGCATAGCCCTCCACCTTTCCTTGCCGATAGCGCAACAGCCTCAATGTGCTAAGATAGTCCTCCCACGAGCACTTCCCTTGCTTCTTACACCATGCCAGTGTCATGACTGTTTCCACAAGGGTGATACAGTCCATCTGCCGCGTATTCACTACCAGCTGTTCGGTGCTGTTCACCTCTAGGGTGTGCGCTACATAGGGAACACCCAGGAAGCGGCGTGCAAACCACAGTGTCCCTGCATCCTTGGGAGCTTGCTGCAGCAAACGGCAAACAGTCACGCTGTCGCTTCGCTCATAGGTCACCTGCGCACTGATGCGCTGTGACATCAACAGCAACACCATAAGTGCCACATATCTAATTCTTACATCATCCATCTTACATCTTACCTCTTACATCTTACATCTTACATCTTACCTCTTACCTCTTACATCTCACCTCTTCTTATACCCCTCACGCGCCCCGAAGTTCAAACCGACATAAACATTCAG
>CAMNIA010000016.1 GCA_946540105.1 uncultured Prevotella sp.
AACGCCGAGTTACTCACAGTAAAACGCCGAGTTACTCACAGTAAAACGCCGAGTTACTCACAGTAAAACGCCGAGTTGCTCGTGACAAACCAGGGGGTTGCGCATGCCCTGATGTCTTAACATTTGTAAAAGTAGTAAAAGTAACAAAATAAAAAAAGAAAAAAGTTTTGTCCTTTGAACACTAATTCGTATCTTTGCAATCAATTATGCGAAAAACCTTTGTATTCATATTACTACTAAACGCCTTTACCTGTACCTTTGCCAAGGGGCCAAAGAGCGATTCGCTGTTGCGCATCATCCCTAACCAGGAAGGTTTAGACAAGCTCAAGAGCATTGAGAATCTGTACATGTCAGCCTATTCCGAGAATGACGAGCAACTACAAAGGGAGAGTGCTCTGCAAATGATAAGCGAGGCACAGAAGCAGAAAGACCAGAAGTATGAAGACTTTGGGCGCGTCAGTCTGCTTTGCATCTATTATAACTTTGGACGTGGCAAACAGCTGGAGGCAGCACTGCCGGAGATGCGTAAATACTTCGAGAAAAACAATAATTGGCATAACTATTACTACGCTTCATGGCTGCTGGCCAGCTACCACTTTAACACCGGTCATAACTACACCGCCCTTCAAGAGGCAGAGAACATGTACAACGATGCCCGTAAAAGAGGGAATGACGACGGCATCTTGTCGGCTTACAACCTGATGGGCGACATCTACCGTGCCATGAAAGATCCCAACAGAGCCATCGACAACTACCAGACGGCTGCCGCACTAATGGAAAAGGCTGAAAGCAAAGACCTTAACATGCTGTGCAACACGTATTACGGACTGAGCCATTCGCTGGCTGAAGCCGGTCGCTATAAGGAGATTGGCGCCATAGCAAAGAAATGGGAGAAGACCATCGACCTGTGGAAGTCAGCAGCAAAAAAGCAAGGGAAAGACACAACGTCCATCAACATACGTTATATGTACTGCTACCTCTCGATTGCAGAAATGGAGACCGGTCTCGGAAATACGGGCAAAGCAGCTGGGTGGCTGCAGCGCGCCGAGCAGCTGGGAAAAGACAAAGGTGCCATCATACGCAGTGCTATAGCCAGCGGCCGTGAAAACTTTTACATGGCAATGGGAAACTACAAGCAGGCGCTCCTCTATAACGATCAGGTTTACCAGTTGGCTGTAGAAATCAGCGACTCGTTAGGAGCGATGGATTCCCAACAGACGCGCGCCGAAATCCTGATGAAGTTGGGACGTAAGGCTGAGGCTGCAGACATATACAGCCATCTGTTTGCCATCAAAGACTCCACCTACAGCGAGAGCAACCGCAGTCAGCTGAACGAGATGAACACCCTCTATCATGTGAAGGACGCCATGATGGAGGCACAACGCAAGATGGCTCAGCGTAAGATGCTGATGATGGGTATGGGGTTGATATTCGCCGCCATCATCATTGCTGCCCTCGTGTTCTTCAGCCGCCGCCAGCGAAAGATGATGAAACGGCTGCAGCAGGCTAACGAGAAAGCACTGGAATCAGCGCGCATGAAGAAAGCCTTCATTGACAACATGAGCCACGAGATACGCACACCGCTCAACATCATCAACGGCTTCACGCAGGCATTGACGATGCCCGGTGTGGAGCTGAACGAACAAGAGCGTGCCGACATGGCGCAGCGCGTATACAAAGCTGCCACAACAATAACCACCAACATCAACAACCTGTTGGAACTGTCAGCCCTCGAGTCTGGCAGCAAGTCTAACCAATTCGTGTCAATAGGTTGCAACAAACTGTGCCACATCGCGATTACCGACAGCCACATCACCTCAACGGACACCGTCAGCTTTACATTCGATTCAGAGATTGACGACACCGTCACGCTAACGACCGATGCAGACAGTGCGACAAAGGTGCTGGCAGAGTTACTGACAAACGCCGCAAAGTTTACAGAAAAGGGGCACATCTCCCTGCACGCATCCATAGACAAGAGCGACAATCAGCTGCTGTTGGCAGTAGAAGACACCGGCTTAGGAATACCCGCAGACAAACGAGAGAAAGTCTTCGAGAATTTTGTGCAACTGGATGATTTCACGCAAGGAACCGGTACGGGTCTTCCAATGTGCCGCCTCCTCATTCACCGTTTAGGCGGAACTTTACAGATAGACCCCGAATATACTGACGGTTGCAGAATCGTCATTACCCTGCCGTTGACGAGCCAATGAAGAAAGGATTAGTGCTTGAGGGTGGTGCCATGCGCGGTTTATGGACTGCCGGCGTGACGGACGTCATGATGGAACATGACATCTGGCCCGACGGACTCATTGGCGTTTCCGCCGGCGCTGCTTTCGGCTGCAACTACAAGTCGCGACAGGCAGGTCGTGCCATCCGGTACAACATGCGTTTTGCAAAGGACAGCCGGTATAGCGGACTGTTGTCGCTGCTGAAGAGTGGCGACTACTTCAATGCCGATTTCGACTACCATGTGGTACCTTACGACTACGACGTCTTCGACACCACAGCCTTTAAGGAGAACCCCATGGAATTCATTGTGGTGTGCACGGACGTAGTGACAGGTCAAGCCGTCTACCACAGCATGAGCGATGTGAATTACGACGAGTTGGAATGGCTGCGCGCCTCAGCCAGCATGCCGTTGGTATCGAAAGTTGTCGAGGTAGGCGGGCGCAAATTACTCGACGGCGGCGTCAGCGACTCCATACCCCTTGCCTATTTTGAATCTATTGGTTACGAGCGAAACGTCGTCATTCTGACGCAGCCCTTAGGATACCAGAAGACGCACAACCGTCTGATGCCTTTCATGCGAATGTCACTTCACGGATACCCCCGATTTCTGAAGGCACTCGACGAGCGGCACGTGATGTACAACAAGCAGCTGGCATTCGTTGCACAGGCAGAACAGGAAGGCCGTTGTCTGGTAATTCGGCCTGACGAGAAGATACCCATCGGTCACATTTCGCATGACGCGCATCAGATGCAGCATGTATATGAATTGGGACGCTCGGTTGGAGAACGTTATATAGAAAGAATCAAAGCATACTATGAGAATTGACATCATAACCGTACTGCCCGAAATGCTGGAGGGCTTTGTACACGAATCGATACTGGCTCGAGCGGAGAAGAAAGGGCTGGCAGAAATCCGACTGCATAACCTGCGTGACTACACGTTGGACAAATGGCGTCGTGTGGACGACTATCCCTATGGCGGCAGTGCAGGCATGGTGATGCAGTGTGAACCGATAGACCGTTGCATCAGTGCGCTGAAGGCGGAGCGCGACTATGACGAAGTCATCTTCACGTCACCTGACGGCGAGCGCTTCGACCAACACATGGCAAACGAACTGTCGCTGAAGGGCAATCTCATCATACTGGCGGGTCACTATAAAGGCATTGACCAGCGTGTGCGCGACCATCTCATAACGAAAGAGATTTCCATCGGCGACTTTGTGTTGACGGGCGGAGAACTGGTGGCGGCGATGATAGCGGATGCTGTTGTGCGTGTGGTGCCAGGAGTCATCGGTGACGAGCAGAGTGCGCTGTCGGACTGTTTTCAGGACGATTTGCTGGCAGCTCCCATCTACACGCGTCCTGCCGACTATAAAGGTTGGAAGGTGCCTGAGATTTTGCTGAGCGGCAACGAGGCAAAGATACGCAACTGGGAGTTGGAACAAGCGATGGAACGAACGCGCCGACTCAGGCCCGACCTGCTGAAGGATGAGAACTGAGAGTTGAAAGAGAAATAATAAATAAAAAATAAAAAATAAAAATTTCAGACCTATCACATCTTCTCATCTTAATTTTTAATCTTTAATTTTTTACCTTTTTACTTTTTTACCTTTTTACTTTTTACTATGACAAATCTATGGAAAGACGACAGTGAACTGTTTCAGATAGCGAGGACAGAACTGTTCACCGCCCTTGTTGGCGACGTTTTAGACAAAATGGGGTACTTGCATCAGTTCCTTCCTCCACACATCAAACCCCTGCGGAGAGATATGGTGGTGATTGGTAGGGCTATGCCCGTATTGGAGGCCGATGTGTTTGCCGAACGTCAGCAAGACACAAAGTTAGACGTGATGCGCAAGCCCTTTGGCATCATGTTCGAAGCACTAGACCAGCTGAAGACTGGCGAGGTCTACATCTGCTCTGGTTCTTCGCCTCGCTATGCGCTGTGGGGTGGACTGATGAGTACACGTGCCATTGCCATAGGAGCAGCAGGTGCCGTCGTTGACGGTTTCTCACGCGACACAAACGAAATTCTGCGCCTGAACTTCCCCACTTTTTCGCAAGGCACGTATGCGCAAGACCAAGGGCCTCGTGGCAAAGTCATCGATTATCGCGTGCCCATCGAGTTCGGAGGCATCGCAGTACGTCCGGGCGACATCGTTTTCGGTGACCTTGACGGGGTCATCATCGTACCGCGTGAAGCTGAGGAGGAAGCCTTTGCTGGCGCCATCGAGAAAGCACGTGGAGAGAAACAAGTGAAGCAGGCTTTGGAGCAAGGCATGAGTACGGTGGATGCTTTTGCTAAATTTGGAATCATGTAAATCACGAAATTAAAACATAACAATATGAATGCTTTTAGAATTGACGGACAGCGTGCCGTAATAACAGGTGGTGGCAGCGGACTTGGTCTGGGCATTGCCAAAGTGTTTGTAGAAGCTGGTGCCGAGGTCATCATCATCGGGCGTAACGAAGAAAAACTGCGTGAGGCGCAGCAGCTGTTGGGCGAGCATTGTCAATATCGCGCCTTCGACGTGACGAAACTCGAAGAGATTCCGCAACTGGTAAAAGAGATTGGTGCTGTCGACATCCTCGTCAACTGCGCTGGTGTTCATCTGAAGAAATGGGCACTTGACGTGACTGACAGCGAATTTCTGAACGTGCTGAACGTCCACGTCATGAGTGTCTTCGCACTAAGTCGCGAATTCGCCAAGCTGATGGTTGAGAAAGGAAAAGGCAGCATCATACTCATTAGTTCGATGACAGCCATCATGGGCATGGAACAGGTGGTAGCGTACACCACAGCAAAATCAGCTATCCTCGGTCTGCAGCGCAGTCTGGTGGCAGAACTCTCTCAAAAGGGCATTCGTGTCAACACCATCGCACCAGGTTGGATTGACACGCCCATGTTCCACAAAGCCACCGACAACGACCCGCAGCGCAAGGCGAACATCCTGCGCCGTATTCCCATGAAGACCTTTGGACAGCCAGAGGACATCGGTTATGCTGCCCTTTATCTCTCATCGCCAGCTGGAGGTTATGTGAATGGTGTCTTCCTACCCGTTGACGCAGGTGCATCGGAAGCCTTTTAAAACAGTCAGACTGGAGATATGGGAGAAGACAGCAAGAGGACGAACGTTCGATGGACGGTAGTGGCGTTGGTATTTTTTGCAACCACTATCAACTATATAGATCGTCAGGTAATTGGGCTGCTGAAGCCATATATACAAGATGACCTCGGCTGGTCAGAGGCTGATTACGGTTATATCGTTACAGCCTTTCAGGTAGCTTACGGCATTGGCATGCTGGCTTGCGGAAGGATGCTTGATAAGTTCGGCAGCAAAATTGGGTATTCCATCGCTATCATTATTTGGAGTCTGGGAGCCATGCTGCATGCGACGGTACGATCGGTAACCGGCTTCGGTGCTGCTCGGGCTGTATTAGGTCTGGGTGAGGCTGGCAACTTTCCTGCTGCGGTAAAGGTCATAGCCGAATGGTTTCCTAAGCGAGACAGGGCTTACGCTACTGGGCTCTTTAACTCAGGGACAACGATTGGAGCCATTATTGCCCCCATCATCGTCACAGCCATCACCCTTGAGTTAGGCTGGCGGTGGGCTTTTATCATTACTGGTGCTTTGGGATTTATTTGGGTGGTAGCTTGGTGGCTCATCTATAAAGCTCCTGAAAAAAATCCGAAAGTGAATGCCGCAGAGTTAGCGTATATCCACTCAAAAGACGAGAGCGAAGAAGACGAGAGTCCTCTGGGCAAAGTCATTACATGGCGTCAGCTGTTCAGCCATCGTCAAACTTATGCCATCCTCTTTTCTCGTTTTGTGACGGACTGGGTATGGTGGTTCTTCCTGTTCTGGACTCCCGACTTCCTCAACAAGACGCATGGCGTGGACTTGAAAGCAACAGTCCTGCCACTTATTATTATCTATACGATGTCGAGCATCGGTGGAATATATGGCGGACATGTTTCTTCGCAATTTGTCCGCTTCGGACGCTCTCTTGATTTCGCCCGCAAAACCACCATCTTGCTCTTTGCTTTATTGGTGCTACCACTGAATGCGGTACCCTATATTCAAAACATGTGGATTGTTGTGCTGATAATTGGACTTGCTACTAGTACTCATCAGGCTTGGGCATCGAACATTTTCACCATTGTCTCTGATGTCTATCCCAAACAGGTGGTAGGCTCTATGACTGGAATCAGTAGCGTAGGCGGTGCGGTAGGCGGAGCGCTGGCTTCTTCTTTTGTTGGACTTATTCTGGAGTGGACAGGCAACTACGCCATCATCTTCATGATAGCAAGCACGATGTATCTGCTGGCTTGGCTGACATTGCGACTCTTTGTTCCTATTAGACAAATCAAATTCGAATAAATATATGGTTATCCAAAAGATTGAAACGTGGTGGGTTCGCCGCGACAAATGCCTCTTTGACGACAAGCGTAAGGGCAAGAGTACGATGGACTGGGACGTATTGGTATTAAAGTTAACTACCGATACTGGCATCGAGGGTATCGCAACTGCATTGGCTGCCCGTTCGGGGAATGTCACAGAGGCATATATCACTGACAATATCGCTCCTGTGGTGCTGGGACGCTCTCCTTATGACAGAGAGAAGATTTGGCACGAACTCTGGAACATCGACCGTCACCTAACCTTCTTCCCCGTCTATCTTCCTGGTCCGATTGATGTGGCACTGTGGGACATCTGCGCAAAGGCGGCTGGACTACCTCTATATCAGTATTTGGGTGCTTATCGTGAACAGCTGCCGGTTTATGCCAGTGGACTCTTCCACACCTCTGAGCAGGAATATATTGACGAGGCTCTGTACTACCAAGAGCGTGGCATCAAGTGCTATAAAGTGCATCCCCCTGGTCCTATTGAAACGGATATGCGCATCCATGAGGACCTGCGACGAGCCGTTGGCGACAACTTTGGATTGATGAGCGACCCCGTTGCTGAGTACACACTTGATGAAGCTATCAAGGTTGGACGACAGTTGGAACGTCTGAACTACATCTGGCTGGAAGAACCCTTCAGAGATTTCGAACTCTATAAGTACACGGAGTTGTGCAAGGCTCTCGACCTGCCGATAGCAGCCACCGAGACGACAAGAGGTTGTCACTGGGGTGTGGCTCAAGTCATCAGTCAGCGCGCTGCCGACATCGTACGTGCTGACGTGTCATGGAAGTGTGGTATCACAGGAACGTTGAAGATTGCTCATCTGGCTGAAAGCTTCGGTCTGAACTGTGAGATTCACACTACAACGATGAACTACATGGACATCGTCAATCTGCATGTGTCGTGCGCTATCCGTAACTGCAAGTGGTTCGAGTACTTCGTGCCCGAGGAGGACTTCCAATTCCCAATGAAGGGGCTGCTGCCCATCGATGCTCAGGGCAACATCACCGTACCCAAGGCACCAGGGATAGGTGTAGAACTTGATTGGGACCTTATTCTAAATAATTGCGTGTCACATAAAGTGCTGGAACTATAATGAGAGGATTTCTTCGCAAGGATGGGCGTAAAGGCATCCGCAACGTGGTGGTCGTCAGCTTTCTGGTGGAATGTGCTCATCACGTGGCAGCCCGCATCGCTCAACACTATCAGGAGGAAGAGGTTCATCTGATAGGATTCAGCGGTTGTGCTCCCAACGACTATGCCGAACTGATGATGCTGCAACTTTGCACCCACCCTAACGTAGGAGGAGTTCTGCTTGTTTCTTTAGGCTGCGAGAATTTCCAGCGCGAACGGCTCTTACAGGACATCAAGGATAGCGGTCGGGCTGCATCTCTTCTTGTCATTCAAGATGAGGGAGGGTCGCAAACATCTATCAACAAAGGTATCCAACAAGTTAAGGAGATGTTGCACCAAATAGCTGATACACCCCAAACGGATATCAGCTGGAGCGACTTGATGATTGGGACCGTCTGTGGAGGGTCTGATGGTTACAGTGGCATCACGGCTAATCCCTCCGTTGGAGCCACCTTCGACTGGCTGGTTGACCATGGGGCAACGTGCATCTTTGAAGAACCAGGCGAACTCATCGGTTGTGAGACACTATTGCAACAACGTGCTGCCACACCGGAACTTGGGCTTCGGCTTTATAACTGTATTGTAAAGGCTGACAAATACTACAAGCAGATGGGGCACGATAGCTTTTCGGCAGGCAACGCTACGGGTGGATTGACGACAATTGAAGAGAAGTCTTTAGGGTCTTATTGCAAAAGCGGCTCTCGTACAATACAAGGTCTCACCTACCCTGGCATATCTCCTGACAAGCGTGGTCTATGGATGATGGATGTCGTACCGGACGGAGAGGCTCGCTGGGGATTCCCCAACATCAATGACAACGCTGAGATTATGGAGATGATTGCCTGCGGCTGTCAGATGGTGCTTTACACCACTGGACGCGGTTCTGTTGCTGGGTCAGCCATTTCTCCTGTCATCAAAGTGTGTTCCAACCCCGAGACATATCAAAACATGAAAGATGACATGGACATCAATGCCGGTGCCATCGTAACTGAAGGTCTCACGTTTGGTGACATATGCGCACACATTCTTCAATGCATTGAACAAACGGCTTCTGGTAACAAGACAAAATCGGAAGCATTAGGACATCGCGAGTTTGCCCTAACATACAAGTTCTTCGACTGTACAAAGGTTTAGAGGTATTGATTGACGAAACGCTCACCTAACTGGAATCCTTCTTCGTAAAGGCGTTCCAGTTTTTGGATGTCACTGGTGATACGTCCAACCTGCAAGGGTTGTTCTGGGCGTATGACGATTATCTCGCCCCAATCTTCCATGCGTTCGACAAGGTCGAGCTGTTTGTTGTATTCTTGGGTGCGGCGACTCAACGCGACACGGAGGCGCGGGTAGTCACGATAGATGAGGGGTGGAATCTTGATATCGGGTTCTTTAGAGCGATACCCACGATTACGTGTGAGTACCACTACGTTTTCCGAATGACCAGTATCAATGGCACGAACGATAGGAATGCTGTCAACGATGCCTCCGTCTAACATGGGGATGCCGTCAACCTCGGTAATCTGTGCGACAAAGGGAAGCGAGCTGCTGGCTTTTGCGATACGTGTCAGACGTTGATGGTCGTGGCGTTCGCTAAGATACATGGCTCGTCCTGTCCGACAGTTGGTTGTCACCATTTCGAATACGGCGGTATTTTGCTCGTAGGTCTGATAATCGAAAGGTATGAACTCCTCAGGGAAGCGCTGGTAAAGGATGTCTGTATCGAAGATGCTGCCATTATGAATGAGTGAGCGCAGCGAGATGTAGTCGTACTTTTGAAGCATATCAATATTTGACCAGCGTGCACGACGAGGCTGTCGACTCATGTACGACAAACCATTGCAGGCACCTGCGGAAACTGCCACGACATAAGGGAAGTAAACCTCGTGTTTCATGAATGCATCAAGCACGCCACTGGTAAAGACGCCACGCATGCCTCCACCCTCGAGAACGAGTCCTGTATTAGCTGAAATGTGCATTTTAATACTTTTTAGTGTGCAAAGGTAGTGGTTTTTCACAAATATTCTGTATCTTTGCCAAATATTTTTAAGAGAAGTGAGAACTAAGAGCTGAGAACTGAGAGTTATGATTAGTAATTTAAGGTTTGAAGTTTGAAAATGTTAGGTTTATGTTCAGTAAAGAGACTTACACGGGCCGTCGGGCGGAACTGAAGAGAATGGTGGGTAAAGGCATGGTTATATTGTTTGGCAACAACGAAGCTCCCTACAACTATGCTGCGAACTGCTATGCCCCTATGCGTCAGGACTCGACGTTCTTGTATTATTTCGGTCAGCACCGCGACGGACTGGTGGGCGTAATAGATATTGACAACGACGAAGAATGGCTCTTCGGCGACGACATAAGCGTGGAGGATATCGTGTGGATGGGCTTCACGCCTAGTGTGAGCGACCTTGCCTCTGAGGTAGGTGTGACACATACAGCACCTTTGGTTGCTCTGCGTAAGCTATGCGACAACGCCACGGCGGGAAAGAGGATGATACACTTTCTGCCACCCTATCGTCACGACACGATGATTCAGATTATGGACCTGCTGGGAGTGGCGCCTTCGCAGCAACGGGATGCAGCGTCGAAGGAACTGATACGGGCGGTTGTGAAGATGCGTTCGAAGAAGGAACCGCAAGAGATTGCGGCGATAGAGCGGGCGTGTGATGTCGGTTACGAGATGCACACCACAGCTCAGCGTCTGATCAGACCTGGTGTCACCGAGCGTTATATTGGCGGTCAGGTAGATGGTATTGCCCGCAGTCTGGCTAACGGCACGAGTTTTGCTACCATCTTCTCACAGCATGGTGAGATAATGCACGGAGCACCATCAGACGCAAAACTGGAAGCCGGCAGGTTGGCATTGTGCGATGCCGGATGTGAGTTGGATGACTACTGTTCTGACCACACGCGTACGATGCCCATTAGCGGGAAGTTCAGTCAGCGACAACTGGAGATATACAGTATTGTAGAGGCATGCCACGACTATGTGCTGGAGGTTGCCAAGCCTGGAGTAAGATACATGGACGTACACTTTGCCGTCTGCCGCATGATGACGGAACGGCTAAAGGAGTTGGGACTGATGCGCGGTGACACCGATGAAGCCGTAAGAGCTGGTGCCCACGCCATGTTCCTGCCTCACGGATTGGGTCACATGATGGGAATGGACGTTCACGACATGGAAAACCTTGACCAGAAGAACGTAGGTTTCGATGAGGAGACGAGTCCAAACCTGGAGCAGTTCGGAACGAATTGTCTGCGTATGGGCAGGCGACTGGAAGAAGGGTTTGTGGTGACCGACGAGCCAGGCATATACTTCATACCAGCGTTGATTGACGAATGGAAGGAGAAAGGGCACTGCAAAGAATTCCTGAACTTCGACATGCTGGAGACCTACAAAGACTTTGGAGGTATCCGCATTGAAGACGATGTATTGATAACAAAGGACGGCTGCAGATTTCTTGGCACAAAACGGATACCGTATCATGCAAACTGAGAACTAATAGGTGAGAACTGAAATAAAAAATAAAAAAATAAAAATTAAGATGAGAAAAGTAATGACACTCGCGCTAATGGCAATGATAGCTCTTGGCGCACAGGCAGAGGAGAAGAAAGACTCCGTAGGGAAGAACAAACCCGTGTTCACCACCATTAAGGAGAACAAGATTACGAGCATCAAAGACCAAAACCGCAGCGGCACGTGCTGGGACTACTCGACGCTGTCATTCTTCGAAGCTGAAATTCTGAAAGCAACGGGTAAGACATATGACCTGTGTGAGTCGTTTGTAGCGAACAAGACATATATGGACCGCGCGATTCAGGTAGTTCGCTATCATGGAGACTGCCAGTTTGCACAAGGCGGTTCGGCCGAAGACGTGTTGGCTACGCTGAAGACGCATGGTATCTGTCCTGAGGATGCGATGCCACTGCCCGGCACACTGTATGGTGACTCACTGAACAACTTCAACGAGTTCTTCTCGCTGCTGGAGCCCTACGTAGATGCAATCGCCAGAAGCAAGGCGAAGAAAATCAGTTCGCAGTGGAAGGTCGGTCTGCAAGGCATTCTCGATGCCTACCTGGGTAAGTGTCCGGAGAAGTTCAACTACGAAGGAAAGGAATACACCCCGAAGACGTTCGTTCAGAGTCTGGGCATCGACCTGAACGACTATGTCAGCATTACCAGTTATACCCATCACCCGTTCTACAGCGCTTTTGCCGTTGAAGTACAGGACAACTGGCGGTTCCCTCTGAGTTACAATCTGCCGATGGACGAGATGATGCAAGTTATAGACAATGCCATTGAGAAGGGTTACACCATTGCTTGGGGCGGTGACGTGTCGGAAGACGGTTTCACACGTCAAGGCTTAGCCTACGCCATTGATGCCAAGAAGACTACACAAAACCTGCAAGGCAGCGACATGGCAAAGTGGCTGAAGATGACTCCAGGCAAGAAGCGTAGCATCATAGATTCACTAGGCTGTACCGTACCAGAGATTGTCCCCACGCAGGAGTTGCGCCAAGAGCGTTTTGACAACTGGGAACTGACCGATGACCATGGCATGCTGATTTTCGGTATTGCTAAGGACCAAAACGGGAAAGAGTACTACATGGTAAAGAATTCTTGGGGAGAATCAGGCGATTACAAAGGCATTTGGTACATGACCAAAAGTTTCATTGCCGCCAACACCATGGATTTTCTCGTCAACAAGAACGCCATTCCCAAAGACATCCGCAAGAAGTTAGGTTTGTAAGGTTTGAAGTTTCAGGTTTCAGGTTTTAGGTTTCAAGTTTCAAGTTTGAACAATGCAGTTTAAGTGGAATTATGAGCCACCCTCTCTGGAGCAGCAAGGGGCAGCAATAGATTTGGCGGAGAAGATAGGGATGAGTCCCATTCTAGCTAATCTGCTCATTCAACGTGGTATCAGGACCGAGAGTGCCGCAAAGCGGTTTTTCCGTCCCATGTTGAATGAGCTCATCGACCCCTTTCTGATGAACGACATGGACGTAGCCGTGGATCGTTTGAATGACGCCATGGGTAGGAAGGAGCGCATCTTGGTGTATGGCGACTACGACGTTGACGGCTGTACAGCGGTAGCCTTGGTGTACAAATTCCTGCAGCAATTCTACTCGAACATAGATTACTACATTCCGCATCGTGAAGAAGAAGGCTATGGCGTGAGCAGGAAGGGGATAGACTATGCCGCAGAAACGGGCGTTAAGCTCATCATCGTGTTGGACTGTGGAATCAAGGCCATAGAAGAGATAGCATACGCCAAAGAGCGGGGAATAGACTTCATCATCTGCGACCACCATGTTCCTGACGACGTGATGCCCCCAGCCGTAGCTATATTGAACCCAAAGCGTACCGATTCGGCCTACCCTTTCAAGCATCTGTGCGGTTGTGGCGTAGGTTTCAAGTTCATGCAAGCCTTTGCAAAAAATAACGGAATCCCCTTTTCACGACTTATCCCGCTGTTAGACTTTTGTGCTGTGTCGATTGCCGCTGACCTTGTGCCAGTAGAAGGAGAAAACCGTACGCTGGCATTCCATGGACTAAAGCAGCTGAACCAGAATCCATGTACCGGTCTCAAGGCAATCATCGAAATTTGCGGACTGTCCGGTCGTGAACTCACCATGAGTGACATCGTCTTTAAGATAGGACCTCGCATCAATGCCAGCGGTCGCATGATGAATGGTCGTGAAGCCGTAGAGTTGTTAGTAGAGCGCGACCTTCAGAAAGCACTCACCATGGCTACCCGCATCAACGAATTGAACGAGCAGCGTAAGGATGTAGACAAGCAGATGACAGAAGAGGCCAACGAGATAGTGGCTCGTCTGGAAAGTCAGCAACACATGGAGAGCATTGTGCTGTATGACGAAGGTTGGAAGAAGGGAGTAGTAGGAATCGTAGCCTCGCGCCTAACCGAGCTCTACTACCGTCCAACTGTTGTTCTTACCATCATTGATGGCATTGCTTCCGGATCGGCCCGTTCCGTTGCAGGTTTCGACATCTATGATGCTGTCAAGTCATGCCGTGACCTGTTAGAGAACTTCGGTGGTCATACGTACGCCGTTGGCCTGACGTTAAAACAAGAGAATATACCCGAATTTCGGCGTCGTTTCCAGGAGTATGTCAGCAACCACATACTGCCCGAACAGACGCAACAGACACTTGACATCGACTTAGCATTAGACTTTCAGCAAATAAACAAACGTCTGCTGAACGAACTCAAGCGTTTGGCGCCACACGGACCGGGGAATGCGAAACCCCTTTTCTTGACGCGAAACGTCTTCGACTACGGAACGTCAAAGGTGGTTGGTCGTCATCAAGAGCACATCAAACTGGAACTCGTAGATTCCAAGTCAGCCGTAGTGATGAACGGTATAGCCTTTGGTCAGTCAGCTGCGGTACGATATATAAAATCCAAGCGTTCATTCGACATCGTGTACACGATAGAAGAAAACAGCTACAAGCACGGCGAAGTACAGCTACAGATAGAAGACATACAGCCGTCGGAGGCAGATTGATGGCAACGTACGAAGAAATACTAAAAAAATACTGGGGATACGATAGTTTTCGCGGTATTCAGCGAGACATTATTGCATCTATCGGTATGGGAAACGACACCCTTGGTCTGATGCCTACGGGTGGTGGCAAGAGCATAACCTTCCAAGTGCCAGCAATGGTATTGGAAGGTGTTTGTATCGTTATCACGCCGCTCATTGCGCTCATGAAAGACCAGGTGCAACACTTGCATCAGCACGGTATTCTGGCTGCAGCCATCTACTCTGGTTTGGAGCATGACAGCATATTACGCATTCTGGACAATTGCATACTAGGACGAACAAAATTCCTGTACGTTTCGCCTGAGCGCCTCACTAGTGACTTATTCGTCACAAAATTACGGCATATGCAAGTCTCGTTCATCACTGTCGATGAAGCCCATTGCATCTCACAATGGGGTTATGATTTCCGTCCCAGTTATTTAGAGATTTCGAATATCCGCACGCTACTGCCCAACATTCCTGTATTAGCACTTACAGCCACAGCAACGCCACAAGTTGTAGAAGATATTTGCCACAAGCTCAGCCTTAATGAGACAAATGGCTCACCACGCAACACGGCTGATGAACACCATTTCCGCGTCTTCCGCATGTCATTTGAGCGTAAGAACCTTACTTATCTTGTTCGGAACGTCCCTGACAAGTTTAACGAGTTGGTTCATATCCTACAACATACACAGGGCTCTGCTATCATCTATGTGCGCAGTCGCCGCCGTTCAAAGGAAATAGCAGAATACTTGAACGATAAAAGCTTAAATGCCACCTATTTCCACGCAGGATTAGATAATAATGAAAAGGACAAACGTCAACGTGAATGGCAGCACGACAAAGTGCGCATCATGGTAGCTACTAACGCTTTTGGCATGGGTATTGACAAAGCCGATGTTCGAATTGTCATCCATTACGACTGTCCCGATTCCATAGAGGCATATTTCCAAGAAGCCGGCCGTGCAGGGCGCGATGGTCAGAGAGCCTATGCCGTCATGCTTTACAACAATAGCGACCATTCGACGCTTGTCAAGCGAATAGATGATAACTTTCCGCCTCGCAACTATATCCTTCAGGTATATGAGCACCTAGCCTATTACTATCAGTTAGCCACTGGCGATGGTTATGGCATGACGCGTCAGTTTAACATTGACGAGTTCTGCCAACGCTTCCATCACTTCCCCAACCGTCTCCAAAGCGCACTGCAAATTCTGTCACGTGCCGGATATATAGATTACGACGCATCACCGGAACAACAGACGCGAATTCACTTCCGACTAGAGCGCCACGAACTGTATCGGCTGCATGAAAATACCCAAAACGAGGAACGAGTCATCGTAGCCTTGCTGAGAAACTACGGCGGACTCTTCACAGACTTCGAGTATGTCGATGAGGTATTTATCGCCCAGCAAAGTGGTCTCGATGTACCTTCACTTCATCAGGTATTCATCTCCCTGTCGCAGAAGCATATCATCGAATATATACCCCGTCAACAGACACCCACAATTCGTTACTTGCAGCGTCGCGAGGATCCTGAACACATACAGTTACCACGTGCGGTCTACGAAGACCGAAAAAAACAGTACAGTCAGCGAATCGAGAACATGTTGCAATATATCCAGCGACAAGATCGATGTCGCTCTCGTCTGCTCCTGGAGTACTTTGGGGAAAAAAACACCCATGACTGCGGCATGTGTGACGTATGTTTAAGTCGTCCGACAGAGGAGGAGCAGGCTCGCCAAGCCATTACCAGCCTGTTAGACGACGGTCGTCAGCACCACATCACAGAGTTGCATCGCCTGTCAATCCCCCTGTCAGCTATTGATGCTGCACTGAGCAACCTCGTCAGCGAGGATATCGTACAACAGGAAGACGGATTCCTATCAAAAAAACGCTAATTTCTTGGCTAATTTGTCGGATAATTGTCCTATTTGTCATTTAACCTAAAATATTGCACAAAAAGTTTTGGAATGTGCAGGAAATAAATTACCTTTGCACAAAATTTTGAAAACTGTGCAATGAACGATATACCAAGTTTCAATTCTTATATTGAAAAAGCTATCAGAGAGAACTGGTTGCTTGATGCCTTGACAGACTACAAAGGAACGACCCTTCAATACCATGATGTCGCTAGGAAGATAGAGAAATTACACATCATGATGAAGGCTGCAGGAATCGAGCCTGGTGACAAGATTTCAGTGTGCGGTAGGAATTCCGCCCATTGGGCCGTAGCCTTTCTGGCAACGTTGACCTACGGCGCAGTGATAGTTCCCATTCTACACGAGTTCAACGAAGAGCAGATTCATAACATCGTGAATCACTCCGATTCAAAGCTATTGTTTGTCGGAGACTACGTTGTGAATATCATTGACCCCGAAGCGATGCCAAACCTAGAAGGCATCTTCAATTTACCAGACTTCTCGCTTCACACGAGTCGCAATGAAAAGCTGACCGATGCGCGCGAACGTCTGAACGAGCTGTTCGGTCAAAAATTTCCCAACGCTTACCGTAAGGAAGACATCCATTGGCACGTTGACCATCCCGAAGAACTATGCATGATAAACTACACCAGCGGGACCACGGGTTTCTCGAAAGGTGTCATGCTCCCATATCGCTCGTTGTGGGGAAACGTTGACTTCTGTCAGAACAAATTAGGTGTCTATATGCCGAAATACAGCAACACGTTGAGCATACTTCCCATGGCACACATGTACGGCATGGCTATCGAGTTTCTGTTCCCTTTCTGTTCTGGCTTCCACCTACATTTTCTCACTCGTCTGCCGTCGCCAGCCATTATCGCAGAAGCGTTTAAGGAAGTAAAACCAGACGTCATTGTTGCCGTTCCCTTGATTATTGAGAAGATAATCCGCAAACGTGTTTTCCCCAAGATACAGAGTAACGCCATTAAAGTGCTGCTCAAGATGCCCGTTGTACAGAAAAAAGTCCGTGAGCGCATCTGCCATGAGGTTTATGAAGCCTTTGGCGGACGTGCCTACGAGGTCATTGTGGGTGGTGCCCCCCTCAATCAGGAGATAGAGCAGTTCCTGAAAAGCATAGATTTCCCCATAACTGTTGGATACGGCACTACGGAATGTGCACCGCTCATCTCGTTCAGCGACTACCACCAATTCATCCCAACCTCTTGCGGTACAGTTGTCGACCACATGGAAGTGAAGATAGTCTCATCAGACCCTGAGAATGTAGAGGGAGAGATTATCTGCCGCGGTACCAACGTCATGCTAGGCTACTACAAGGATGAGGAAGCTACCAATAAGGCTATCGACAAGGATGGTTGGTATCACACAGGCGACTTGGCCACGATGTCCAACGATGGTCATATCTTTATCCGTGGACGTCTAAAGAACATGCTCCTTGGAGCCAACGGACAGAACATCTATCCCGAAGAGATAGAAGACAAACTAAACTCGATGGCGCTGGTTAGTGAGAGTCTTGTCGTACAACGTGGCAATCAACTCGTAGCGCTAGTATACCCCGACATGGACGAAGCTCGTGACATGCAACTGACAGAGGAAGACTTGATAAGCGTCATGGAACAAAACCGCCAAGAGCTAAACGAGCAGTTGCCCGTCTACAGCAAGTTGCAAGCATTCGAGTTGCAGAAGGAGGAATTTCAGAAAACCCCAAAGAAGAGTATCAAACGTTATTTATATAAATAGAATAAAATTATGGAAAACGTACCCAGCTTTAATCAGTTGATTCAACAAAGCATCATCGACAACTGGGATCTTGATGCGTTGACAGACTACAAGGGAGCCACCCTGCAATACCATGACGTGGCTCGTAAAATAGAAAAGCTGCACATCCTATTCGAAAACAGTGGTGTAACTAAGGGCGACAAAATAGCACTCTGCGGTCGAAACTCCAGCCAATGGGCGGTGGCCTTCTTAGCTACGCTGACATACGGTGCTGTTGCCGTTCCAATTCTACATGAGTTCATGGCAGATCAGATTCACAACATCGTGAACCATTCAGATGCCAAATTGCTATTTGTCGGCGACCATGTGGCAACGGAAATAGACCCAACGAAGATGCCGCATCTAGAAGGCATAATCAATAACCCCGATTACTCACTTCTGCTATCGCGTACCGATAAGTTGACCTTTGCCCGTGAGCACCTCAACGAATTGTATGGTAAGAAATTCCCCAAATATTTTAGGAAAGAACACGTACATTATTATATTGAGGAGAACGGTGAAGAGTTGGCTATGATTAACTACACCAGTGGTACGACGGGGTTCTCAAAGGGAGTCATGGTTCCCTATCGTGCACTATGGTCAAACTACGACTTTGCCGAGCACGTGCTGGGCAACATCATCAGCAAGGGTGACCGTATCATCTCGATACTGCCTATGGCTCATATGTACGGCATGGCTTTCGAGTTTGTTTTTGAGTTCCTGCATGGTTGCCACGTCTACTACTTGAACCGCATTCCTTCTCCTGCCATCATCGCGCAGGCTTTCGCCGAGGTCAAGCCGAAGATTATCATTGCAGTGCCCTTGGTCATCGAGAAGATTATCCGCAAAAAGGTATTCCCCAAAATACAGAACAACCGTATGCAACTCTTGCTGCGCATGCCTGTCATCTCCAAAAAGGTGCGCGAGCGCATCTGCCAAGAAGTTATCAAGGCCTTTGGCGGCGAGCTCTATGAAGTGATTATCGGCGGTGCCGCCTTCAATCAGGAAGTAGAGTCGTTCCTCAAGAAGATAGAGTTCCCATATACTGTAGGCTATGGTGCCACTGAGTGTGCTCCAATCATCTGCTATCGCGACTGGCACACCTTTGCACAGGGTTCTTGTGGCCAAGAGGCATACCACATGAAAGTAAAGATCAACTCTTCCAACCCCTCAGAGATTCCCGGCGAGATATTAGCCAAAGGTCTCAATGTCATGCTTGGTTACTACAAGAACGAAGAGGCTACGCGTGAAACTATTGACAAAGACGGCTGGTATCATACTGGCGATCTGGGCACCATGGACTGGGATGGTAACGTCTACATCAATGGTCGCTCGAAGAACATGCTGCTCGGGCCTAATGGTCAGAACATATATCCCGAGGAGATAGAGGACAAGCTCAACTCCATGACGATGGTTGTAGAGAGCATCGTCGTACAGCGCGACAACAAACTTGTCGGACTGGTATATCCCGACTACGATGAAGCTAAAAACATGAACTTCAATGACCAGGATATCGCCAGCATTATGGAACAGAATCGTATCACGTTGAACGAGCAGTTGCCTGCATACGAGAAAATTACAGAGATAGAAATCCACACAGAAGAGTTCGCCAAGACGCCAAAACGTAGCATCAAACGATTCTTGTATAACTAATTGTAAACTTTCTCATAAAAAAACGGACAGACAATTTGGTCAGTCCGTTTTTTCTTTGTACTTTTGTCCCGCCATTGGAGTAGTCCCCACTTGTTTTGGGGTACTGATGGTAAGATAAATTGCATAGAAATATGAAAGTAATGAAATTCGGCGGAACGTCCG
>CAMNIA010000017.1 GCA_946540105.1 uncultured Prevotella sp.
AGACACTAGATCCTAAGTCTAGCGCGTCTACCAATTCCGCCACAGGCGCTCTTTAATAGAGACGGGCAAAATCAGATTTGCGGCTGCAAAGGTACGAATAAAAATTAGAAAAGGAAAATTTAATAAAGAAAATTATTCGTTTGCAAGAATTTTTCGTGCCTCCTCAATGATATCATCGATGTTTTTAGCCTTAGAAGCATCGCTAAGGTTCACAGCAACATCCGGCGCGATGCCAAATTCTGTATGCTGCCCATCCTTGTCATACATCGGACACGCTGAGAAACGCACGCTCCACCCGTTCGGCAGACTGTTGCTCATCGGTAATCCGCTGCCACCTCCCGTCTGGTCTCCGACAATCGTGACATTAGGCAGTGCCCGCATCATCACAGCAAAGGCGTTGGCGGCGCTGTAAACACTCCTGTTCGTGAGTACGCATACACGTTTGTGCCACCGCATATTGCTGGAGGGCTCCAGATACCAGGCTTCCTTCTCCGAGAAGTCGTTATGGCCGGTTCCCGTTTTGTGTTGCATGTAACCCACTAGTGTTTTTTGCTGAACAAATCGCCCTGCCAGCCGTTCGGCAGTGGTAAGGTTTCCTCCGCCATTGTTTCTGATATCGATGATAAGGCCACGGCAAAGCGCCATATAAGAGAGGACCTCATCGAGGTTTCCCTCGCCAATAGCGTTTTCGAAGGTAGGACAATATACGTATCCAATATTGTCATCAAGCACCCTGAAGTACAGTCCGCTAGAGATGCGGTAGTTGGTCCCCATATAATGTCGATACAAGGTGTCGCTGAAATTCTTAGGGTAGGCTTCCTGCCACTGCCAGTAGCGGCCGTAATCCATCGAGCTGACTAAGTTGACATGACCGTCGCGCAACTCGCTCAACATGTCGCAACACACTTCGAAAAGCTGCGTTGTCTTCATGTTGTCATTAACGCGTACCTTATATTTATTATAGACAGCATTCCAATCCAGGCCATACTGTTGCTGCTTGTAGTCGAAGAAACAATAGTGCTCATCAATGATTTTCCATAACGCCTCAAAGTTGCCGGTTGCCGTATCATTGTATTCCTCCGTGTCGACACAAGAGCAGAGCAGCCAAGAGCTAACAGCCAAGAGCCAAAAGCTGATATATTTCATAATGCGCGGTTTGTTATGCTAAAACGTTTGGTGATGCCAATAAGAAAACGGTGGGTCCAGATGTGTTGGCGCAGATTGTTGACCTTCGACTGCTGAATATTGCCAAGATAGCCAACACGCAACGTGATGCGGCGAGACAACTGGGTGTCTATTGTCAGCAGGTTGCGCCATTCCGGAGCAGACACAAAGGTGGTTGCTACAATGTTGTGGTCGTAGTTACCACGATTGAAAATCTCGTAATACGATTGCCCGTAGTTGGGCGAGAACTGTATGCCACAAAGGGATAGGAGCAATTCGTAGCGTGCCACCCATTGCTTGTTGAACAGCATAAAGCGGTAGCTGACAACGCCTGCAGGCATCAGATTCAGGTGGGCTCGAGCCTGAGCAGGGTTGTTGCCATTCGCTGTGTTATAGATAAATCCTAAGGACACATTGGCAACTCCGCCAGCCTGTAGTCGCAGACGCCCTTCGGCTAAGTTCCAGGCATAAAGCTTACCCCAGTAGAAATTATACGCACCTTCCAGTTCGTTTTTGTTGTTGTGTCTGTCCTTGACAGTTGAGAAGTTGGCTTCATGCTCCATCAGCGTTGACCATCGCTTGCCTTCGCGCTGCCGTTCGATGGTCGACAGGAAACTGCCTCCCAGTCCTTTGAAGTGCTCGTTCGACAGGTAGGTATCCAGAACGTTCGTTCCGCCAATACCTATCATGGTGCTGCGGGTGATAACTTTTGGATTCAGGCTGTCAGCGACAGCTTCTTGGCAATACGCTGTTATTGGCAACAGCCAGCCACAGAGTATGATGAGTCCCAGTCTATGCATCAAAGTCAGTATTATTGAATAAGTTTTGTTGACCTGTCAACTCGTCAAGAACCTGTTGCTGACTTTTTCCAGCATCAGGATCCAGGTTTTCGGTCTCTTCTTCCTCAATGTCTGGCTCTTCTACAGGTTCAGGCTGGCGCAGGGGTTCTAGCTCTGTAATGTCAGCCACCTCGTATGTTGTCAGTCGCTTGCCTTTGGCTTTATATCCCTTGATTGCGATAAACTTCTCGACATCAATCTCCTCAGTGCCGCGGAAGGCATCGACACCACCGTAGGTAATTTGTATGCGGGGGTAGGTCGTATCAGTAAGCAGTACTTGCCTGTTGTCGGAATTCTCGCCAAGATAGTTCTGCTTGCGCTTCGAGGCATCCATCAGGAATCGCTTGATGTATGGATATCCTTGATTGTCTGCATCGTAGAGGACGCAGCTCCAGACCTTTTCAGCTTGATATTTCTCTATGCGCTGGATGTTATCCTCGAAGTGGTTGTTGGGGTCGAAGTTAGTCAGATAGTAGTCACCATTCTTCAAGATGACAAGTATCTGGTCTCCGTCGAAGAACTCACCCAACAGTTGTCCGTGTTCGTCGTAGTTCAACCGGTTTACATCAGGGTCGTACCACACCTTTCGACCACCCAGTGTAGAGTGCCCGTGACTCTTCAGTCCAATGCGGTGGATCTGATATTTTGTCAGCAGGTTGCCCTTGGCACCACGGCCTTTGATAAGCACTTCCGAGAAGTCCTTGTCGAAGAATATCTTTTTCAGCTTTGGTGCTGGGTCAAGTGTCACCTTGATGACCTCAGCCTCGCCATTAGGATTGACGGTGAAGTAAACTACGCGTGAACCCTCCTTGCCGTTGGTAATGTCATATTCTCGGTCGCGTGTCAGCGAGGTGACATTGAAGCGCTTGATGTAGTAATAGCCTTTGCGTCCATCGCGGTAGACGGCGTTGTAAATAGTGCGCTGGTCGTTTTTCTTAAATACACCGAGCCACATAACATTCTTGCCAACAAACAGTTTGTCGGCAACGCGCACGATTTTGAACTTGCCGTCTTTATAGAACAGAATGATGTCGTCGATATCTGAGCAGTTGCACACGAACTCGTCTTTCTTCAGACCAGTGCCAATAAAGCCGTCTTGTCGGTTGATGTACAACTTCTGATTTGCCTCGACAACCTTGGTGGCCTCGATGGTGTCGAAGTTGCGGATTTCCGTCAGTCGCGGATGGTCTTTGCCATACTTCTCCTTTAAGAAAAGGAACCAGTTGGCTGTTACCTCAGTGAGGTTGGCTAAGTCGCGGTCAATGTCTTCAATCTCCGCCTTGATGCGTGCCATCAGTTCATCAGCCTTGTCCTTGTTGAATTTCAGGATGCGTTGCATCTTGATTTCCAACAGTTTCAGGATGTCATCCTTTGTCACCTCGCGAACCATCTGCGGGTAGTAGGGTGTCAAGCGCTCGTCAATGTGCTCGCAGACCGCGTCGATGTCGGGAGCCTGTTCGAACTTCTTGTCCTTATAGATGCGCTCTTCGATGAATATCTTTTCCAGTGACTGGAAGTGCAGCTGTTCCAAGAGTTCGTTCTTACGTATTTCCAATTCCTGGCGTATCAGGTCTTTCGTGCGGTCAACCGAATGGCGCAACACATCGGAGATGGTAAGGAACTGCGGTTTGTTGTCCTCGATGACACAACAGTTGGGTGAGATGTTGATTTCGCAGTCGGAGAATGCGTACAGCGCGTCGAGTGTCTTGTCAGATGACACACCTGGTGCCAACTGAACCTGTATCTCCACCTTGGCAGCTGTCAAATCTTCCACATGGCGGGCTTTAATCTTGCCCTTGTCAACAGCTTTCAGGATGGTGTCTATCAGTGTCTCTGTGGTCTTTGAGAAAGGAATCTCGCGAATGACAAGCGTTTTTTGGTCGAGTTTTTCAATCTTGGCACGCACTTTCAGCACGCCTCCGCGTTGTCCGTCATTGTATTTCGACACGTCAATGCTGCCACCTGTTGGGAAGTCGGGGTACAGTCGGAAGTCTTCACCATGCAGGTAGCTTACGGCGGCATCGCAGATTTCAACAAAGTTATGAGGTAGGATTTTCGACGAGAGACCTACGGCAATTCCTTCAGCCCCCTGAGCCAATAGCAAGGGGAATTTTACAGGCAGCGTGATGGGTTCCTTGTTGCGCCCGTCGTATGACATCTGCCACTCTGTGGTCTTCGGGTTGAAGACGGTATCCAAGGCAAACTTAGAGAGGCGCGCCTCGATATATCGGGGTGCAGCAGCCTTATTGCCTGTCAGAATGTTGCCCCAGTTTCCCTGCGTGTCTATCAGCAGGTCCTTCTGCCCCATCTGCACCAGCGCATCTCCAATAGAAGCATCTCCGTGGGGGTGAAACTGCATCGTGTGCCCAACGATGTTCGCAACTTTGTTATACCGTCCGTCATCCATACGCTTCATTGAGTGCAGAATGCGGCGCTGTACTGGTTTCAGTCCATCTTCGATATGTGGAACGGCACGCTCCAGAATGACGTATGAAGCATAGTCAAGAAACCAGTTCTGATACATGCCGCTGAGATGATGTACGGCAGCTGCATCGAAGCGGTTTACCGGTTTGTAGTCTGAGTGTGCTTCTTGTCCTGAGTTTTCGGAGTTCTCTGGGCTCTCAGCGTTCTCCGAGGTTTCAGAAGGCTCCAAAATTCCGTCTTTTATTTCGTCGTCCATTTAGGTTTTAAAATTAAATAATGTTGCAAAGATACTAAATAATTATCAATTATCATTGCAACGCCGCACTTTTTCTTGAAAAAAGAATTGCTAATTATCATTTTTTTACTACCTTTGCAACCAAAATTTCGAAATTTATTAGTTTTTTATGGCACAAGAAGATGTTTTTAAGAAAATCGTGAGTCACTGCAAGGAATATGGCTTTGTGTTTCCCTCCAGTGACATCTACGACGGATTAGGCGCTGTGTATGACTATGGTCAGAATGGTGTTGAGTTGAAGAATAATATCAAGGAATACTGGTGGAAGTCGATGGTACTGCTGCATGAGAATATTGTAGGTATCGATTCAGCCATCTTTATGCACCCAACAATATGGAAGGCCTCAGGTCACGTTGATGCTTTCAACGATCCGCTCATTGACAATCGCGACTCGAAGAAGCGCTATCGTGCTGACGTGCTGATAGAAGACCAGATTGCTAAGTATGACGAGAAGATTCAGAAAGAGGTCGAGAAGGCACGCAAGCGTTTCGGTGACAGCTTTGACGAGCAGAAATACATGGAGACCAGCGAGCGTGTGAAGGAAACCAAGGAAAAACGTGACGCACTGCATGCACGCTATGCGGCAGCCATGCAGGGTCCTGACTTGGAGGAGCTGAAGCAGATAATCCTGGACGAGGAGATTGTTTGTCCTATCAGCGGTACTCGCAACTGGACGGATGTGCGCCAGTTTAACCTGATGTTCTCTACGGAGATGGGGGCAAGTGCCGACGGCTCCATGAAGGTGTACCTGCGTCCAGAGACGGCTCAGGGCATCTTTGTCAACTATTTGAATGTTCAAAAGACCGGTCGCATGAAGATTCCCTTCGGCATTGCCCAGATCGGTAAGGCATTCCGTAACGAGATAGTAGCCCGCCAGTTCATCTTCCGCATGCGCGAATTCGAGCAGATGGAGATGCAGTTCTTCGTGGCTCCTGGTACCGAGTTGGAGTGGTTCCCCAAGTGGAAAGAGACTCGCATGAAGTGGCACCAGAACTTGGGCTTCGGTGCTGAGAACTACCGTTTCCACGATCATGACAAGTTGGCTCACTATGCCAATGCCGCTACCGACATCGAATTCAAGATGCCGTTCGGCTTCAAAGAGGTGGAAGGCATCCACTCCCGCACTAATTTTGACCTCTCACAGCATGAGAAGTTCTCAGGCAAGAGCATTAAGTACTTCGACCCACAGACCAACGAAAGCTATACGCCGTATGTCATCGAGACCTCCATCGGTGTTGACCGCATGTTCCTCTCTATCATGTGTCATGCCTATGAAGAGGAAAAACTGGAGAACGGTGAGACTCGCGTTGTGCTGAAGTTGCCTGCTGCCTTGGCACCTGTGAAGCTGGCTGTGATGCCGTTGGTGAAGAAAGACGGACTGCCCGAGAAGGCACGCGAAATCATCAACGACCTGAAGTTCCACTTCAACTGTCAGTACGACGAGAAGGACTCTATCGGAAAGCGCTATCGCCGTCAGGACGCTATTGGCACTCCCTACTGTGTAACTGTTGATCACGACAGCCTGCAAGACGGTTGTGTGACACTGCGTTTCCGCGACACAATGAAGCAGGAGCGTGTGAAGATTAGCGACTTGGCTGGTATCATTGAAGATAAGGTAAGCATTGCCAGCCTGTTAAAGAAACTTCAGAAATAACGCATGAAAGTAAAATATCTTATATGGTGTGCTGTGGCGCTGCTCTGTCTTGCTTCGTGTAAGGAAGAGGACGACACCATTGAGGAATTCCCCAATTGGGTAGCAGCTAACGATGCGTATTTCAGCCAGTTGGTGGCTGATACGCGTGCTAAGATCGCTGCTGGCGACACCTCGTGGGAGTTGTTCTTAGGTCATAACATTCCGACTACAGGACACTCAAACCAGTATTATGACTACATCGTTGTTCAGAAGCTCGCCTCGGTAGGCGGCAGCGGTTTAGCGCTTGTCACCCCAATCCTGACAGATACCGTCCAAGTGCATTGCAAGGGAAATCTGAAGCCTTCGGCATCCAAGTACAAGGATGTAGGCATGCAGTTCTATACCACTTACAACGGTGTGTATATGGAGGGTGTTTCTACTCCTGCCCAGTTTGCGGTGTCTCAGTTGGTGCCTGGCTTTAGCACGGCAGTGATGCACATGCAGTACAACAAGGAGACAAAGGAAGGCGACTACTGGCGGGTATACATCCCTTACCAGTTGGCTTATGGCACAACAACATCAGGTTCTATCCCTGGGGGCAGCACGCTGATATACGAAATCCGTCTGGCTAACTGCTGGCGAAGGAAGTAATCCCTACAGCTAACATACATACAGAGAGCGGGAAGCCATCACTTCCCGCTCTTTCTTTTCTCCTCCTCTAAATCCTTTCTCGACTTCGACTTCGTTACCAGCCATACACCGCTGAAGACCAGCGCTACAGCCAGTGCGTGTGTAGGTTTCATGACACCGATACCCATCAGCAGCGAGGCAGCTACCGAGACGATGGGTTGTACGTAGTTGTAAACGCTGACAACCGTAGGGCGCAAGGTGCGCTGTCCTATCATGGTGAGGATGTAGCAGAGGAAGGTACCAACCACTACCACATAAGCTACTTCCCACCAAGTTCGAGCAGGAATGGGTTGACTGACGACATCCTGAACGTGACAGAACGTGAAAGGCAACAGCATGAGGGTTGCCCACGAAAACATGTACTTGTTGATGGTAAAAACATTGTAGCGGCGTATCAGCGGATTGAAGAGCGAGAGGTACAGCGCAAATGAGAATTGTGCAAACAGACATAACACGTCGCCGCGGATGTCACCCACCTTGTCGCTGGCATGTGCAGCGCTGGTCAGTATCAGTATCAAGGCACCACTGCACCCCATCAGCACACCTATCGCCTTCTTGCTCGTGATAGGCTCCTTCAGTATCAAGGCCGCCAGCAGCATGGCAAAGATTGGCATCGATGTTGTGACAATCGAGGCGTTGATGGGTGACGTGATACTCAGTCCCATGGTGTAGCAGCACTGGTTGCACACCAGTCCAAAGAGGGCAGCACCGATAAACATCAGCTTATCCTTGGTGGGCACATGTTCTTTCTTGGCGAATAACGAGGCGAGCCAGAACAATACACAGGCTCCCACGACGCGGAAGGTTACCATTGACAGTCCGTCGAATCCGTGGGTCATCGCTTCCTTGCCGACAGGTGCCATCAGTCCCCAGCCAGCACACGCGCCAAACATGCTCAGATGCGCTATGAGCGCTTTCTTGTTTTCATTCATGGCTGCAAAGGTACGAAAAAAAATAAAGATTAAAGATTAAAGATGAAAGATTAAGATGAAATATTAAAAAATTATTTGTATATTTGCAGCAGAAAAAACTTACGACAATGAAGTACGCAGACTACATCAAGCAAATTGAGATAGACGCTCTCTGGGCTGGCCGCAAACACATCCTGTGGCAGTTGGACCCTCATGTCAACATTCTCAGCGGCATCAACGGCGTGGGCAAGAGTACCATCTTGAACAAGGTATTCAAGAGCATCAATACCAATGGTGACCTTCAGAACCATCTGTTGAAGGGCGTTCATATCACTGCCGAGCCAGAAGACGCGACACACATCCGCTTCGACATCATCCGGTCGTTGGACAGTCCCGTTCTCGACAACGAGACACTGAGCCTCGTGGACACTCGCATCCGTTCGGCTCTTGACTTCCAACTCTATCACTTGCAGCGTAAGTATTTGGACTATCAGGTAAACATTGGCAATCGTATCATCGAGGCGCTGCAACAGGGACATGCCGATGCAGCTCAGCAGCTGGCGATGGCGAAGACGCGCTTTCAGGACATCGTCGACGACCTGTTTGAGGAGACAGGTAAGAAGATTGTCAGGACGGAGAACGAGATACGCTTCTCACAGATTGGCGAGAGTCTGGTGCCTTACCAGTTGTCTAGCGGCGAAAAGCAAATGCTGGCTATCCTGTTAACAGTCCTCGTGGAAGACCAACAGCCTTATGTCCTGTTTATGGACGAACCTGAGGTGTCGCTGCACATCGAGTGGCAGAAGCGGCTCATCGACCTCATCATGGAGCTGAACCCCAACGTCCAGATCATCCTTACCACCCATTCGCCTGCAGTCATCATGAACGGCTGGACCGACAGTGTCACTGAGGTGAGTGATATCGAGGTGTAGGGCTGTGATGCAATAACGAACCAACGAGTCACGTCATGGCAAACAAGCTGAAGGATAATCTTAACTCGCGTTACTTCGAGGCAGCCAACCAACTCACCTCGAAGCGTGCACGGCGTAGGATTGTTGCTTACGTCGAGAGTTACGATGACATCTTCTTCTGGCGCACCGTCCTGACACGCTTTGAGAACGACCAGCGCTACTTCGAGGTCATGCTGCCCTCCCACAAGAAGCTGGATCGTGGCAAGAAGGCCGTCTTCATGAATTTTATTGCGCAGGACAATGCGCAGGGTAATACGAAGGACGATACGTACGGCAGTGGCATATTAGGGCGTGACATGATAGCGTGTGTCGATGCCGACTACGACTATATGCTGCAAGGCGTTACGCCTCAGTCGCAGAAGGTGCTCAACAGTCCTTACGTCTTCCATACCTATGCTTATGCCATCGAGAACCTGCAGTGCTATGCTCCCTCGCTTCACGATGTCTGTGTTGCCGTTACCCTGAACGACCATCGCATCTTCGACTTCCAAGACTACCTCCGTCAGTACAGCGAAGCCATCTTTCCGCTCTTCGTGTGGAGTGTGTGGGCATATCGTACTGGAAATCACAACCGCTTCTCGCTCAGCGACTTCAATCGTGTCATCGACCCAGGGCGCTTCGATGTCTTCAACCCGCAACCCAGCATTCTCCATCTGCGCCGCAAGGTCAATACGAAGATACGCCAGTTGCAGCAGGAATTTCCTGGAAACAAGGAGGCGTATTTGCAGTTAAAGGAAGCTGTGAAGTCGCTGGGTGTCACTCCGCAAACCACCTATCTTTACATTCAGGGTCATCATCTCTTCGACACCGTCGTAGTCCCCATCCTTAGCAAGGTGTGCAACCGTCTGCGCCAGGAGCGTCAGGATGAAATCAGCCGCACGGCACGCCATCACTTGCAGCGTGAAAACGAACTGTCCTGCTACGAACACTCGTTGCAGGACATACGTCAGATGTTGAAGAAAAACTACGGTTACATGATATCGGATGTCTACCGTTACATTCTGCGCGACATTGAAAACTATCTGTCGGCAGCGGATCAAAAGTAACGCCTTACTTCATCAGCCACTCGCCGTCTTGTTCTACCATAGGTACGGCAATCTCTTCACGAGTGGAGTCGTCAAACTCAAGCAGCAGGAAGGCATATACCACCTGCTCATAGCGCTTGTCGGCTGTAGGAATGGAGTCACGGTATGCTTTGTTCTCTGACAGCGTAACAGCTTTCAGCCCACCATGGCGCAGCTTGATGTCTTCGGCATATTGAAAGAACGTCTTCTGCAGCGCTTGGCGGTAGTCGCTTGGAATCTCCGACGAAGCTGCTTTGGCATCCGTCAAGCCGTCGGGATAGCCTTCAATGATGCGCTGGTAGTACGACAGGGCAGCCTGGGCGGCCTGCTCCTCTGGCGACGGCTTGCTGCATGCCGTCAGCACAATTCCTGCCAGTACGAATAGCCATATAGCGTGCAGCCCCTTCACCATAGCTCCTTACTCCTTCTTTCTGATAGTTTTCAATTACTTTTGGCGGATAAAGACATTGATTGGCGAACCCGTCAGCGTCCAGTTCTCGCGCAGCTTGTTCTCTAGGAATCGGCGGTAGGATTCCTTCACGTACTGAGGCAGATTGGCATAGAACACGAAAGTAGGAATCTGCGTATCAGGCACCTGCGAGACATACTTTATCTTGATATACTTGCCCTTGATGGAGGGTGGGGGAGTAGCCTCAATGATAGGCAGCATCACCTCGTTGAGTTTCGACGTGCCAATCTTGATTTTGCGGTTCAGATACACCTGCTTGGCAGTCTCCAGCACTTTGAAGATGCGTTGCTTGGTCAGTGCAGACGCGAAGATGATGGGGAAGTCGACAAACGGTGCCATTCGTTCGCGTATGGCGTTCTCGAAAGTCTTGATGGCTATCTGTGACTTGTCTTCCACCAAGTCCCACTTGTTAACCACGACCACCAGACTCTTGTTGTTCTTCTGTATGAGTTGGAAGATGTTCATGTCCTGAGCCTCGATGCCTCGTGTGGCATCAATCATCAGGATGCATACGTCAGCGTTTTCGATGGCGCGTATAGAGCGCATCACCGAGTAGAACTCAAGGTCTTCCGTCACCTTGTTCTTGCGGCGAATGCCTGCTGTATCCACGAGGTAGAAGTCGAATCCGAACTTATCGTACTTCGTATAGATGGAGTCGCGAGTCGTACCAGCAATGTCTGTCACGATGTTGCGGTCCTCGCCGATGAAGGCATTGATGATGCTTGACTTGCCGGCATTGGGGCGTCCCACGACGGCAAAGCGTGGTGTGTCGTCATCGATGTCGGAAACATCCTGTGCAGGCAGCTTCTCCAGCACGAGGTCCAGCAGGTCGCCAGTACCGCTGCCTGTTGCGGCACTCACACAGTAAGGGTCGCCCAGTCCCAGCTTGTAGAACTCGTACTGTCCGTACAGGTCTTTGCCGTCATCGGCTTTGTTGGCAACGAGCACCACAGGCAGCTTCGACGTGCGCAGAATTTGAGCAACGTCTTCGTCAAGGTCAGTCAACCCGTTCTTGATGTCCACGAGAAACAGCACGAGGTCGGCTTCCTCGGTGGCAACGATGACTTGCTTACGTATCTCCTCCTCGAAGATGTCGTCAGAGTTAACCACCCAGCCACCAGTGTCCACGACAGAGAACTCCCTGCCGTTCCATTCGCACTTGCCGTACTGGCGGTCACGTGTGGTGCCAGCCTCGTCGCTTACGATGGCGCGACGTGAGTTCGTCAAACGATTAAACAAGGTGGACTTGCCCACATTCGGTCGTCCTACTATTGCTACTAAGTTTCCCATAAATCTATGAAGTGTTTCCGTTATGTTTCTTTCTCACAGGTATCCAGATCAGCTCTCTGTACTTACTCCGGATTGTAGCCGAAGGAGTCCAGCTCGCGCTGTGACGAGCGCCAGTCTTTGTCTACTTTGACGAAGGTCTCGAGGAATACCGTCTTTTGGAAGAATTTCTCAAGAGCCTTGCGTGCCTCGGTAGATACCTTCTTAAGGGCGATGCCCTGATGTCCGATGATGATGCCTTTCTGCGAGTCGCGCTCCACGTAGATGATGGCGTTGATATGTATGCGTTTGTCGGTCTCCTTGAAGCGCTCCACACGCACTTCGACGCTGTAGGGTATCTCCTTGTCGTAGTAGAGCAGTATCTTCTCGCGGATGATTTCTGAGACGAAGAACCTGGCAGGCTTGTCAGTCAGCTGGTCTTTGTCGAAGAAGGCAGGGCTCTCAGGCAGCAGTTCCTGTATGCGTTTCAGCAGCATGTCCACGCCAAACTTGTTCTTTGCCGAGATAGGCAGAATCTCTGCGTTTGGCAGCAGCGTGTGCCATTGTTCTACGAGTGCTGCCAGCGATTGCTGTGGGGTGAGGTGTTCAGCACGCTTCCCCCTCGCCTCTGCGTGTTCCAGTTCGTCAATCTTGTTGATGAGCAGGATGACGGGAATCTGCATGTGCTGCACCTTCTCCAGGAAGTCCATGTTCTTCTCAGGGTTCTCCACCACGTCAGTGACATAAAGCAGCACGTCAGCGTCCTGCAGTGCCGACTCCGAGAAGGCCAGCATCGACTCCTGCAGCTTGTAGTTAGGCTTCAGCACGCCAGGGGTGTCCGAGAACACTATCTGCATGTCGGGCGTATTGACGATGCCCATGATGCGATGCCTTGTAGTCTGCGCCTTGAAGGTCGCAATCGAAATACGCTCACCAACCAATTGGTTCATGAGCGTACTTTTTCCTACGTTGGGGTTACCAACTATGTTTACGAATCCAGCTTTATGCATATTTCTTACTTGTCGCTTCCATCGTACGCCCACTTGTAATAGCTGGCTCCATGAACGAAACCGGCACCAAAGGCTGTCATGATGATGTTGTCGCCCTTCTTCAGCAGGTGCTCGTTCTCCCAGAGTGCCAAGGGGATGGTAGCAGCCGACGTATTGCCGAAGTGCTCGATGTTTACCATCACTTGTTCCATTGGCAGTTCCAGACGTTTGGCAACAGCCTCGATGATGCGCAGGTTAGCCTGGTGAGGCACCACCCACTGGATGTTGTCCTTGTTCAGCCCGTTGCGTTCGGCAATGAGTGCACAGTCGTCGCTCATGCTGCTCACCGCATAGCGGTAAACGGTGCGTCCCTCTTGATACAGGTAGTGCAAGCGGTGGTCAACGGTGAAGTGGCTAGGTGGACACACAGAGCCACCAGCCTTCAGGTGCAGGAAGGGCAGACCCTTTCCGTCGGCACGGAAGTGGGAGTCCATGACCCCGATGTTCTCTTCCTGTGTGCCTTCCACCAGCACGGCGGCAGCACCGTCGCCGAAGAGTGGACATGTGGCACGGTCTTTATAGTCGACCACGCTCGACATCTTGTCGGCACCGATGACGATGATTTTCTTGTAGCGTCCGCTCTGTATCATAGCTCCTGCTACGTCAAGCGTATAGAGGAATCCACAGCAGGCAGCCCAGAAGTCGAAGGCAAAGGCGTTCTTCAAGCCTAGCTTGCCCAGTACGATGCTGGCTGTGGATGGGAACTTATAATCAGCCGTTGACGTAGTGACAATGACTGCGTCGATGGTATCAGGGTCACAGCCCGTCTTCTGCATCAGCTGTTTGGCGGCTTTGCGTGCCATGTAGCTGGTGCCCAGCCCCTCTTCGGTGAGGATGCGGCGTTCCTTAATACCCACACGGGTCATAATCCACTCGTCATTGGTATCGACCATGCGCGAGAGTTCCTCGTTGTTGAGGACGTAGTCGGGCACATAGCCGCCAATGCCGGTGATTATCGCGTTGATTCTGCTCATTACTTAGCTGCTTCGTCCATTACAATAGCAATCTTGCCACGGTAGTAGCCACAAGAGGGGCATACGGTGTGGTAGATGTGATAAGCGCCACAGTTAGGGCATACAGCCAGTGTGGGAGCTACAGCTTTGTCATGGGTACGACGCTTAGCGGTACGGGTGTTTGATTGTCTTCTTTTAGGATGTGCCATAGTGATTTACTATTTTAACGATTTACAATTTACATTTTATTTTTTAACTCAGTGAGTGCACTCCAGCGTGGGTCTATGGCGCCTTCTGCCTCCTCTTCGCCGCTTCGGACAGCGCCGCTCAGCTCTTCTAGCTTCTGCGTCATCGCACTATTGCATTTTCCAGGTGCATGAATGTGCTTGATGGGTATGGCCAGCATCGTAAACTCATAGATGAACCACGCCACGTCGAGAATTCCTTCTTGCTCGTCGATGGTGATGGTGTCATCGTCCTCGTTGTATGTGTCGCCCAACTTTACCGTCAGCATGTTGTCAGTCGTAATGGGCTGCTCCATGTCTTCCAGACAGCGGTCGCAGGTCACGATGACGGAGCCTTCGGTATGGAAGCGGAGTTCATAAAAGCCGGCCATCTTGCGTATAGATACCGACACGTGCAATGCTCCGTGTTCCAGCTGTGAGCCGTCCAAAGCCTGAAAGAAGGCGTCGTCGAGACGGAAGTCGAGGCTCTTGGCATCTTCCTTCATTCCCTTGAGGTCTATCTTCATCAGCTCTAAACAACACATAGTGACTCTTTTACGGGCTGCAAAGATACTAAAAAAATGCTAATTTAGGATTAAGAATTAAGAAATTTTTCGCTTTTTATTGAAAATCAGCTACTTTTATGCTTTTTTATTGCACACATGCTCCTGTGAGTGTGCAAAAATTTTTGGATCTGTGAAGGTGCGGTGCAGTGTGCCCCTTAACACATGACACACATCAGAAGACGGAGTAGCGTCCCTGATGCTGCATGAAGATGGCTTCGTGGGCAGCCTGCTGGCAGTATTGCGCCTCTTCATCGGTGATGGTTTCAGGGTGATAGGTGTTGCCGTCGACGATGCGTCCTGTCAGGAACTCACACCACGTGCAGGCGGCAATGTAGCGTCCCAGCGTCAGACTAAGGTGCATGCCGTCGCGACAGAGTATGTCGCCAAAGCGGTAGCGCCCCAACTGGATGGCGATGCCTGTGGGGATGACGCGCTGAATGTCGACGGCAGGCAGTACGCTGAGCATGGTGCTGACGATGGCGCTGTACATCTGGCGCTGGTTGTAGTCGTAAGCTGCGAAGCGCTTGTCCTGGAAGTCGGAGGCGTACGCCCACGTCATGTGCCACGCAAACTGCACGTGCAGGCTGCTGGCATATTTCTTGACCTCCTGTTTCAGAGGGCGCAGCGGTGCGAAGGTGTTGAGCAGGCCTGACAGGTGGCTGGCCTGCTGCAGTGTGATGAGGTCCCATGGTTCGTCGCGGATGATGCGTCGCAGCGATACCTTGTTATATTTAGCCTTTACGCCGCCCACTACCTTGCGGTAGTTATACATGGCAGTATCGCTCAGGATGTTGTTGTAGTGCGTCTCCAGACTGCACCCAGGGATGTACGCATTGCCGATGACGAGCGAGTCGCCTTGTGCATGTGCCAGTTCATAGAGGTACTGCTCGACGGCATCCTGCGAGAAGCTGTTGCCGATGGCCAATACTTTGATGACCTTGGCCTGCAGGGGTGCGAGGGTGAAGAGGAAGAAGAGTAAAGAGACTATCGCGCGCATGATGCCTTAAGTTATAACGAGTCTTATTTTCTGAGTTTCCTCAGTGCCTGGTCGCGCACTTGGCGCACCCGTTCACGTTTTAGTCCCATCGCAGCGGCAATCTCGGCCATCGTTTGGCGCTCACAGCCTACGCCGTAGTAGCGGCTGATGACGGCGTGCTGCCGTTGGTCCAGCCGGTTCATGCTGCTCAGCATCTCGTCGCTCAGCGTCAGTTCCGATGCCGCGTCGGCGCGAGGCGCGTTCTGGTCTTCCAGCACGTTCAGCAGCGTGTAGTTGTTATGACTTCCTCGTGGCAGCGACTCGTCGGTCGAGCGGACAGTCGCCTCTGAGTCCAGCCTGCTGATGGCTTGTTCGATGGCCTGGCGGATGTAAGGAGCGGCAAAGGTGACAAAGGGTTTCTGGCGTGAGGGGTCGTATTTCTTGGCAGCCTTCATCATGCCGATGGCTCCCTCGCTGACGAGGTCGTCGGTCGACAGGATGTCACTGCTGTATTGGCGTGCCAGCGTAATGACGTACCCCAGGTTGTCAGTGACCAGTTTTTCTTCTTTACTCATACCTCTTTATATATAATAGCTAAAACAACGACAGCGTGTACAGATAGACGACAGCGGCAGGAATCGCCATCAGCGATGAGTCGAAGCGGTCTAACATGCCGCCGTGACCTGGCAGGATGTTGCCTGAGTCCTTGATGCCCAGTGTGCGCTTGAAGAGACTCTCGGTCAAGTCGCCCCACGTGCCGAAGACGACAACGACGAGTCCCAGTCCCATCCACTCGGGCAGGGTCAGCATCTCTTGGTCCAGGTATTGGCTGATAGCCCACGCTGCTGCCAGCACGACGATGGCGCCGCCGATGGAGCCCTCCCACGACTTGCCTGGCGAGATGCGGGGGAACAGCTTGTGGCGCCCTATGAGCGACCCTACGCAATAGGCGCCTGAGTCGTTCAGCCACAGGAATACGAAGACGCTCAGCGGCAACAGCGTGTTGAAAGCCACGAAGCCCTGGTTCGTCGCATTGAATGCCAGCACGTTGAGCAGTGAGAAGGGTAGGGCGATGTACATCTGCGACAGCATGGTGTAAGCCCAGTTGTTGATGGGGTCTTCCTGCTTCAGATAGAGTTCGGCCACCAGCAGGTAGATGATGGTGACGAGGTAGGGGATGAAAACCACCGACTTGGCAACGCCGGCATAGACGTCGCTGCAGAAATACGTCATGGCGAAAAAGAAGTAGACGCCTGCCACCGTCGAGATGAAGCGGTTGACGGCGACGCCTGGACGCTGGTTGACCAGTCCTGTAAACTCCCAGACGGTGAGTCCTGTTATAATGCTGAACAGCAGCACCATGGCTTCCGGTCTTAGGAAGCTGGCTACGAGGGCAGCAACGAAGATGATGCCTGTGATGGTTCGTACGATGAAGTTTTTCATATCTTGTTTCGGTTTTAGTTATTGTCCGTCTTGTCGGCGTCCTGTGCTGGGGCATTGTCCTTGGCATCCTGCCCTGGGGCATTGTCCTCGCCGACAGCAGCCTTGTCGCTGTCCTTGCCGTTCTCAGGAATCAGTCCCAGCTCTCGTGCACGGCGTTCAGCCATCGCCTCGGCTTCAGCCCGCTGCTGGGCTTCCAGCAGCTCTTCGGCACGGCTTGCCCAGGGGCGCTTGCCGAAGATGCGCTCCACGTCCTCGGCAAATATCACCTCACGCTCCACCAGCAGCGCTGCCAACTGGGCGTGACCCTCCTTGTGTTCGGTTAGAATCTGCTTCGCACGCGCATACTGCTCGTTGATCATCTTCTGCACCTCCTCGTCCATAATCTTTGCCGTCGTCTCCGAGTACGGCTTCTGGAACGAGTATTCCTGGTTGTTGTAGTAGTTGATGTTGGGCAGCTTGTCCGACATGCCTGCGTATGCCACCATGGCGTATGCCGACCGTGTGGTACGCTCCAGGTCGTTCATGGCGCCTGTCGAGATGTGGCCGATGAACAGCTCCTCGGCAGCACGTCCGCCCAAGAGCGAGCACATCTCGTCGAGCATCGCCTCCTTCGTCTGTAGCACGCGTTCCTCAGGCAGATACCAAGCAGCACCCAGCGCCCTTCCACGGGGTACGATGCTCACCTTGACCAGTGGGTCGGCAAACTCGGTAAACCACGAAATGGTGGCGTGGCCAGCTTCGTGGATGGCTATCGACTTCTTCTCGGCCTCCGTCATCACCTTCGTCTTCTTCTCCAGTCCGCCTATGATGCGGTCGACGGCATCCAGGAAGTCCTGCTTGCCCACCTTCTCGCGGTTGAAGCGGGCAGCAATCAGTGCTGCCTCGTTGCAGACGTTGGCGATGTCAGCACCTGAGAAACCTGGAGTCTGACGTGCCAGGAAGTCGACGTCCACGCTCTCGTCCAGTTTCAGGGGCTTCAGGTGTACGATGAATACCTCCTTGCGTTCGTTCAGGTCGGGCAGGTCGACGTGTATCTGACGGTCGAAGCGCCCTGCGCGCAACAGTGCCGAGTCCAGCATGTCGGCGCGGTTGGTGGCTGCCAGCGTGATGATGCCGCTGTTGGTGTCAAAGCCGTCCATCTCCGTCAGCAGGGCGTTCAGCGTGTTCTCGCGTTCGTCGTTACCACCCATGGCAGGGTTCTTCGAGCGTGCACGTCCTACGGCGTCAATCTCGTCGATGAAGATGATGCACGGTGCCTTCTGCTTTGCCTTTTCAAAGAGGTCGCGCACACGACTGGCACCCACGCCAACGAACATCTCGACAAAGTCAGAGCCAGACATCGAGAAGAAGGGTACGCCAGCCTCGCCGGCAACAGCCTTCGCCAGCAGTGTCTTACCCGTTCCTGGAGGACCCACGAGCAGTGCTCCCTTGGGAATCTTACCACCCAGGTCGGTATATTTCTGCGGATTCTTCAGGAAGTCCACTATCTCCTGCATCTCCTGCTTGGCGCCAGCCTGTCCTGCTACGTCCTTGAAGGTGATGCCCAGTTCGCCGCCTTTCTCGTACATCTGTGCTTTCGACTTCCCCACGCTGAAGATGCCGCCGCCCATCATGCCAGGGCCGGCAGCTCCGCCTCCCATGCGTCGCATGATGAACATCCACACCATGATGAGTGCGCCGAAGAACAGGATGTTCATCAGCAGCGAGTTCAGAAACTCACTCTCCTTCGAATTGTCGTACGTGTATTTGCCCTGGAAGTGCCCTTCCTCGCGCATCTGGTTGACAAACAGCTCCACTTGGTCTGTCGACCCGATGCCCACCGTCACGCTGGGGTTCTTACCCGTCTGCTGCACGTGCTGGTGAAACACGTCGTAGAAGTGTTCAGGCTTGACGTACATCTGCAGCGTACCGCTGTTCTTGTTCACCACGATGTCTTTGGCATAACCCTTCTGAACCATCGTCTTGAAGTCCGAATAGCTGGCCTCCGTCGTTATACTCGAATTGTCGCTGCCGCCGTTCGTATACCAGAAAGCAACCAGTCCCGCAATGACCAGAAAGTAGATCCAACTCATGCTGAATCGCGGACCGCCATTGCCCTGCTGAGGCTGACGGGGGCGCTGCTGCTTGCTGTCTTGTTGTTTGTTCTGTTCCAATGTCGTATCTTAATAAAGTAAATTAGTCCAAGTCTGCTATCTCTGTCAATTGGGCATCTTCCCACAGGTGTTCCAAGTCGTAGTACTGCCGTTCGTCAGGCAGGAAGATGTGCACCATCGCGTCGCCGTAGTCCATCGCCACCCAGTGGGCGTTGTCCAGCCCAGCCACCTGACTGGGTTTCTCGCCCAGCTCCTTGCGTGCCGTCTCGCCGACGCTCTCGGTAATCGCTTCCACCTGCGACGGTGAGTTGCCCTGACAAATGATGAAGTAGTTCGTTATGGCACCGTCAATGCCCTGCAGGTCGCACACCACGATGTGCTGGCCTTTCTTCTCCTGTATCCCTTTTACGATTGAATTTACTAATTCCATTTACATATTATAATTTAAGGCGCAAAGGTACGGAATAATTTTGGAATTGCGCTATAACTAATATTTTTTAACTGAAAAAAGATTGCGTATGCCGCCTCGTCGCACCTTTTTTTGCTTTCTACGATAAAAAAGTGCAAAAAAAGTTTGGAAGTTCCAGAAAATGTTGTACCTTTGCACCCGCAAATCGAGATTTGCACCTCTCACTTGCGAGGTTTTCACACATTGGGGTATGGTGTAATGGTAACACTGCAGATTCTGGTCCTGCCTTTCCTGG
>CAMNIA010000018.1 GCA_946540105.1 uncultured Prevotella sp.
GTACATGAACTGCAGGCGCTCGCCCTGGTTGTAGTTGCCGGCGGCAAACTTGATGGTGAAGGTGTTCTGGCTGTTAGCCAGCTCTATCTTGCTGCTTTCGTTGAGGGCTTGTGTCAGGATGACATTGCCGTCGTACGGCACGCCAATCTGCACCTCCTCCTCGCCGATGAATAGCTGGGTGAGCATGACGCGTGGCAGTGCTGCCTGCTCGTCCTTGCTGCTCTTGCGCACGGTATTGATGCCGTAGAGACCTCCGAACACCACCTCGCCATCCTGGCGGGTAAGGATGGAACCCATGTTGAACTCGTTGCTCTGCAGACCGTCGCTGATGTTGTAGTTATAGAGGCCGTAGTTGAAGGTGCCATCCTCGTGATTGCGCTGCACGACGATGCGGCTGACGCCATTGCTGGTGGTAACCCAGATGCTGTGGTTCTTGTCTTCGGCAATACCGCAGATGCTGTTGTTGCAAAGACCGTCCTTGGAGGTGACGTAACTCAACTCGTCATTGACGGTGTTCAGAATGTTGAGTCCTTCGCGCGTACCGATCCACAGCAGGCCGCGGGAGTCTTCAAACACCTGGGTGATGTAGTTGTTGGTGAAGGTCATCAAGTTGGTGCTGTTTCCCGTCAGCACCGTCTTCTCGCGGTTGGAGAGGTTCAGGATGACGACACCCTCGGAGGTTCCTATTATCAAGCGGTTGTCGCGCCCGTAATGCAGACAGGTGACGTTGTTGGTGTTGAGCATGTGGTTCTCCCTGGTATAGGAGGAGAAGGTGTTCATCCGTGAGTTGTACACCTGCAAGCCGCCGTTGGTAGCTATCCACAGATTGCCGGTCTTATCGACCGTCAGCGCGTTGATGTGGTCGTCAATCAAGGTCTTGTGGTTGTCACGGCTGGAAGAGTAGATGGTGCTCTCGCCACCTTTGATGCGTGTCAGTCCGTTCTGCTTCGAACCTACCCACAGGCTGCCGTCGGGCGTTGTCGTCAGTGCCGACACTTTAGAGCTTGCCAAGAGACCGTCGTAACCTATCAGACCTTTGTCGCCAGTGCCGTACCAGATGGTGCCGTCGGGTGCCTGCGTGATGGCGGTGACGTCACCGATGAGTTGCGACTGGAACTTATAGATGTTGTCGCCATAATATGCCAAGCCTGACTTCTCGGTACCTATCCACAACAGGTCGGTATCGTCAATGTAGACGCTCTGGATGCTGATGACGTCCTGACGGTTTTGTGTGCCGTCGGCACTGGTGGGCTGTACCACTTCCATCTCGTGGGTATTGACGTTGGTGCGCACCAGTCCGGAGCGGTCGGTACCTATCCAGATGTTTCCCTTGCGGTCGCCTGCCATGCCGTTGACGCTGCGGTCGGAGCTGACACTCGTCATGCCCAGCTGGTCGCCGATGGTCGTATTCCACGTGCCGTTGGTCTTGTTGTAAAGCATCAGCGTGCCCTGACCGTAGAGCCAGATGTTATCCATCTGGTCGGCAAAGACTTTCAGCGTCTGTGACTGACGCAGTGCGTGCTCGGCAATGAAGTTGTTCTGCCAGACGGTATGCTGCTGGTGCATGATGTCACAGCAGACGATGCGTCCGTCGGTGTACACGATGAGGGCTCCGTCACGACACTCGCCAATGGAGCAGATGTCGCCCTGCGGTACGCCCGTCACGTCGTTGCTATAGCCAAACTCGTAGTGTTGCTGCTGTTGCATGTTGTAAGCCATCACGCCCTTGCCCGGAACGGCAAACCAGAGGTTCTTGTGGTTGTCGATGTACACAATAGTGGGCGTGCCGCCTTCTATGCCCATGCGCGTGTATACTTGCTTCATGTCGCGCTCAAAGCTCTCAGACTGCGGATGATAGACGCAATAGCCCGAGGCGGTCTGTATCCAGAGGGTGCCCTCCATACTCTCCTGGATGCTGATGATATAGCTGTCGGGGAGCGACGAGCCGTCCTGGGAGTTGCTCTGGAAGTTGCGGAAGGTGTAACCATCAAAGCGGTAAAGACCGCTGGGGGTTCCCAACCACACGTAGCCGCGCGAGTCCTTCAGCACACAATTGATCTGACTGATGGTAAGACCGTTGCGGGCATCTAACGTCTTAAACAGATAAACGGCTGCTACTGCCAGGGGCAGCAACAGCAGCAGGGTCAACAATATTTTTCTATGCGTCTTCATACACCTTGATTTATAATACACATGCATAGCGGTCGACTATACCCAACAGGTGACTGTCTGGGTCGACAACGAGCACGCTGTGAATCTTATGTTTGTTCATTATCTTCTGTATCTCGGAAATCTTTGTCTCCACACCTACCGTCTTCGGCTGACGCGTCATGATGTCTCCTACGGTATGGCTGAAGAACTCCTTCTGCCACTTCTCCATCGCACGACGGATGTCTCCATCGGTGATGATGCCTTCTATACGCCCGTCGGCTATGGCTACGCCCAATCCCAGCTTGCCCTTGCTCACCAGGATGATGGCATCACCCAGGTGCATGGCTGACGAGAGGATAGGCAGATTGTCGGTCAGCATCACGTCCTGTGCCGTAGTCAGCAGGCGTTTTCCTAACTCGCCACCAGGGTGGAACTGGGCGAAGTCCTGCGGCTGGAAATGGCGCTTCTCCATCAACGCCACAGCCAGCGCATCACCCATCACGAGTGTTGCCGTTGTCGAACTGGTAGGTGCCAGGTTCAGCGGACACGCCTCCTTCCTGACACTGACATTCAGGTGGCACGTGGCGTATTTGGCTAATAGCGACTGCGGATTGCCACTCATCGCGATAATGGGAATCTGCATGTGCAGCACCATGGGGATGAAGCGCAGCAACTCGTCGGTCTGACCGGAATTGGAGATGGCTAACACCACATCGCCCTTCGACATCACACCCAGGTCGCCATGAAAGACATCCAGCGGATTGACAAAGAACGACGGGGTTCCCGTTGAAGCCAGCGTGGCTGCTATCTTGGCTCCGATGTGACCACTCTTGCCCACTCCCGTCACGATGACCTTGCCATGACAAGACAACACCAAATCGACAGCTCGGTCGAAGTTCTCGTCAAGCTGCGGAATCAGGTCGAGCACGGCTTGTGCCTCGTCCTTGATACATTGTATGGCTATGTCTCTCACGCGCGTTCTTTAATTATTATGTATTTTGAATGGGGATTTCGCCCCACTCGTCAACTCCTTATCTCCCGTAACAGCCCTTCCAGCTTGTCCAGTTCCAGCATATTGGCAGCATCGCTGAGTCCCTGGTCTGGGTTGGGATGAACCTCAAAGAACCAGCCCGTAGCTCCGAAGGCCTTTGCCGCCATGGCCATCTGCGGCACGAAACGGCGGTCGCCTCCTGTCTTTCCGTCGGCTCCACCTGGGCGCTGCACGCTGTGGGTGCAGTCCATGATGACTGTCGGGGTGATTTCCAGCATATCGGGTATGTTGCGGAAGTCGACTACCAGATTGTTATATCCCATCATGTTGCCACGCTCCGTCAGCCACACCTCCTTGGCTCCTGCCTCGCGGACTTTCTCCACAGGATAACGCATGTCACGACCGCTCAGAAACTGGGCTTTCTTGATGTTGACAATGCGACCCGTATGAGCTGCCGCCAACAGGAGGTCGGTCTGCCGACACAGGAAGGCTGGTATCTGTAACACGTCACACACCTGTCCGGCAGGGTCTGCCTGCCACGCCTCGTGGATATCCGTCAGCACACGCAACCCGTATTTCTGCTTGATGTCGTTCAGCATCAGCAGACCGTGATCGATTCCCGGACCGCGGAAGGAGTGCAGCGAAGTGCGGTTGGCCTTGTCGAACGAAGCCTTGAAGATGATGTCGGTACCCAGCCTTGCATTGATGTCAACCAGCCTTGCTGCCACCTCTTCCAGCAGCGCTGCCGACTCTATGACACAGGGACCTGCAATAAACACTTCCTTCATCGTATGCAACATGTTTACATAATACCGTGCAAAATTACACATTTTCCTATAAAAAACCATGATTTTTCACTTTTTTTGCTTGAAAATGCAAAAAAGTTTAAAAAATGTTTGGCAGTTTAAAACTTTTTTGCGTATCTTTGCAGCGTGAAAACAAAAATTTAGTTAACTTTAGAAAAATTTATTTGATTTATTAAAATTAGAAAATTATGAAAAAGTTTTTCTTGACACTAGTTGCAGTAGCTTTCGTAACCGTTTCAGCAAACGCACAGGAAGGTAAGTGGTATGGTTCTAAGGAGGGCGGTTTCGCCATCACGATGAATGCCAACCCCGTTCTGAACTATGTTGGCAACATGTTCAATGGGACTCAGAACAATAAGCTGGAGGAGTTTAACGGCGTTGACGGTTTCTTCAACGGAACAACCATCACCGGTAAGTACTTCCTGAAGGATAACCTGGCTCTGGATCTGGGCTTGGGTATCAACAACAACTACAACGTCAGCAACAACTACAACGACGCCAATGACCAAGAGAAGGTTACTTCCTACGGTCGTGTAGCTACCACCGCTTTCCAAGCAAAGGTTGGTGCTGAGTACCGTCTGTTCCCCGGCAAGCGTCTGCAGCCGCTGTTTGGTGCCGCTCTGTTTTATCAGCACACCAATGGCTGGAACTTCACCAAGGTGACTGACGGCAACAACGACGGTAAGACTACTTATGACAACACTGCGAATACCAACACCACCAACGTGCTGACGGGCAATCACAACAGCAAAGCCCTCTCCGGTGGTGCTACCAATGCTGTTGGTCTTATCTTCAACGTTGGCGTTGAGTACTTCATCATTCCTCAGCTCTCATTCGGTGTAAACCTCGACCTGGGTGTTGCAAAACGTTGGACCAAGGCTGCCAAGGAGAACGAGCTGACTCCTGATGACAAGACGGAGAACTTCTCTCGCATCAGCAGCAAGAATATCACCTTCGCTACCGCAAAGGTTGGGGCCAATGTCTCAATGAACTTCTACTTCTAACAGATAGAAACAGAATGAGTTGCAAGAACTGATACTCTCAATAACGAAGAGGGTTGCGCCGTGATGCGCACTCCCTCTTTTATGCGTTTTACTTGATTTTTATCAATAATTGTGCCCGCAAACAAAAAAAACTCAACAAAAAGAGAACAAGGTATTTAAATTTGTCTTATCTTTGCAGCGTCAAAACAAAAAGACAGTTAAGATTTAGAAAAGATTATTTATTCACATTATTTAAAATTAAAAGATTATGAAAAAGATTTTAATGACACTCGCAGCCGTTGCAGTTGCTGCTACAATGAACGCCCAGGTATGGGTTGGTGGTGAAGTTGGTTTCACTTCTTCTCACGTGAACGGTATTGGTACCGAGAACATTTTCACTATTAAGCCTGAGATTGGTTATTCACTGACTGACAATGTTGATCTCGCTCTGGCTATCGGTTACACTCACGCAAGCGACAAAATCAACAAGAACCTGGGTGGTGGTAAGTTTTATGCTAACTCTTTCGAGATTAACCCCTACCTGCGTTACAAGTTCGTAAAGGCTGGCAACTTCTTCGCTTTCATCGATGGTGGTATCAACTATGCTACTACTCACTACAAGAGCGTTTCTAGCAACGAGAACGAGTTTGGTGTATCTATCGTTCCTGGTATCGCTTACGCTGTTAGCGACAAGGTTACACTTGTTTCTCACCTGGGTGAGGGTCTGTACTTCAACCACCAGTGGATGAAGGACGAGTATCGCGTAAATAACGTTGGTCTCCGTCTCTTCAACGGTATCAGCTTCGGTGCTTACTACAACTTCTAAAGTTGAACGCAAACATTAAATCAATTTTTTAATATTTGTGTCCGCCCGACCTCCGTGAGGAAGTCGGGCGGAACTTTTTTCTCTTAATCCAAACGGGATTCCTTATCCCTACAAGCAAAATATTTATTCCCGATGAGCGGATGTTAGTTTCCAGTAAGGAAACGTGTGTTTCAAACTTTGGGATGTGCGTCCCAAACTTTGGGATGTGCGTCCCAAACTTTGAAACGCACGTTCCCACCACAAGTAAATCAATTGCGAATATGTACGTCCTGCTGTGGGAAAGGTATCTCAATGTTGTGAGCGTTAAGGGCATCGTAGATGGTGGACAGCACCTGACTGATAACCACACCGCGCAGCAAGGGGTGGAGCCAGACGAAGGCCCTGAAGTTGATGCTGCTGTCACCCAACTCATAAACTGCAGTAGAGATGGGGCGTTTGCGGTCGACACCCTTTATCTTCTGGGCATTGAGGGCTTCCTCCACGACCTGCTTCACCTGCTTGAGGTCGGAACCGTAAGCTACGCCGAAGGTGAGAATCTGCAGCACATAATCGTTGTTGCGCGTCAGGTTCTTGTAGTTCTTCGAGAAAAGCTGAGAGTTCTGGAATGTAATGACCTCGCCCGTCAGCGCCTCGATGACTGTGGAAGTATAGCTGATGCTGGAGACGCGACCTGTCACATCATCTACCTGTATGAGGTCGCCCACCTTGATGCGCCCCGTCATCAGCGATATGCCGTAGTAGATGTTCTCGATGATGTCTTTCGAGGCAAAACCGATACCTGTTGACAAACCGCCGGTAACTACCAGCAGCCACGACATGGAAATGCCCATTATCGTCATCGTAATGAGAAACCAAGCTCCCCACACCAGCACCTGCAGCACATTCCTACCCATCACCTCGCGACTGGCAGCGGTAGAAGCGTCATTCTGCTCGTAGTGCATGCGCAACAGCCTCAGCAACGTGCGGTTGACATAGGAGAAGAAGAACCAGAGGCTCACCACCATCGCAATGATGATGATGCTGAGGTTGAGGTTAGAGAGATCGACAAAATGATATTTGAAAATCTGCCAACAGAGGTCTGAGAGGTTGAAGACCTTGGCTGCCCAGTAGATGCTGACCATAACGGAAGCAACACCCATAATGGGCAGCAGCACTTCGTAGCAGAGGTCGTAAAACCACGTCTGCGTAACGGGTCTGTCCTTAAACTGATGACGCTCGCCATAGAGCTTGATGTATCCGCTGATACAGGTGATGGTCAGCACACACGTCAGCTGCATAACCCACCAGATAAGAACCTGGACACTCATCAGTGTGTAACCGCTCCATGAACAGACGACACTGACAATGAATACCATCAGCGAGATGTAAGTATAGAACATGTCGGAACGCGGCACGTTGCGATTATGCCTGCGAATGACATTCCACTGCCACAGGGTACAGACGAGCAGTATGGGCGGAAAAGCCATATTCACCAGTTCGCTAGGTATCAGAACAATACGAATGGCTATCACCAGGAAACCGACGAACATCAGCGGCGTATAGATGCGGAAGGCACTCTTGATTTGGTCTCCACTGACGCGCAGCAGCAACGAGATGAGGATGACACCCAACAACCAGGCATACTCTACCAACAGGTTGGATGCCATGATGACGAAGTTCTGGTCGACCATCATCAGCATGACGCCCAGAATCAGGGCAAAGGTGACTGTCGTTGTCGCCAGCGTGATGCAGGTGCGCTTCTTGATGAACTCCTCCGTACGGAAGCGCTTTGGCACGACAAAGCGGATGACGGAAAAATTCAGCAGCGAGGCTATGACGGCATAGAAGAGTATGGAAATAAGCAGACCGAATATCCAACGACTGTCCCACTGTGAACCGGCGTTAGGCTGGTACTTCTTCTTGACCGTGCGGGTCATGGTGCCCCAATAGCGTTTCCAGTCCTTCAGAATGTTGAAGTAGCTGTCGCCGCCATTCCTGAAGATGTTGGTTTGGATGTCGTTATAGCGCTGCTGGGCATAATCGTTCAACCGCGCCAGACGCTGTTCCGTAAAGTCATAATAGCGGATGTAGTCCTTCAACGTGCCTCGGTTCTCTTCAAGTGAGTTGCGGATGTTGGTAGCCAGCGTCATAGAGATGTTGCGGTCTATCTGAGCCTGGTCGTCGAGCAGGGCGACTGGCATCGCCTTCAGAGACCCTATCAATGAGTCATAGCGCGCTATCTCCGAGTCAGCCTTCTTCAAAAACTGCTTGAAAGGCAGCTGCTGGCGCTGAAAGTCCTGATACTGCTCCGTTGCCTCATGGCAGGCGTACGTCAGGTCGAAGACGTACTCCTGCTTCTGCGAATAGAGCATCAGCGAGTTTTGGTTAGAGCGCTGCATCGTCTCCATCAGCTGGTTGCGTACGAGTTCGCTCTGCTTCCTGTTCATCTCCAGCATTTGAGACAGTTCACGATGGTGGGTTGTCAGCTCCGTGCGCAGTATCTGCAACGTTTGCGAGAGGTCTTTCTCCTTCATCACGGCATGTGCGCCGAGGGCTGTCAACAGCACCAGCAGTATGGTCAATAAACGTTTCATGTATGTCTGTTTAATAGATTTGCTTGCAAAGTTACAAATAATTTTTATCTTTCATCTTTAATATTTAATTTATTTCGTACCTTTGCAATCAAATTAAGAATTATTCAACAGAACACTTATACTAGAAAACGATGATAAGACTTATCGCTGACAGTGGCAGCACCAAGACTGACTGGACGCTGCTTTTCTCACCCAACCCACCACTCCCCTATGAGGTCATCGCTACCTTCAAGACACAAGGCATCACCCCCATACACCAAACGCTGGACGACATCCGCATGATTCTGGCAAGAGAGTTGCAACCCCAACTGTCGACGTTCCCACGTACGGCGCTGGTAAACTCACGCGTCCTCGATGCCGCCCTCATGCAACACGCTGAAATCTTTTTCTACGGCAGCGGCTGCACGCCCGCTCACGTTCCGATGATGGCACAGGTGCTGAAGGAGGTGCTTCTGCCCAAGAGTGTCGAGGTGTACAGCGACCTCATTGCAGCAGCCCGCGCACTCTGCGGCCACGAGGCAGGCATTGCCTGCATTCTCGGTACTGGTGCCAACAGCTGTCTGTATGACGGCGAACAGATAGTGCAGAACACACCAGCCTTAGGTTATATCCTCGGTGACGAAGGCAGCGGCTCCGTCTTAGGCCGTCTGTTCCTCAACGGCATCTTCAAGAATCCGGAACTGGCTACGCTGCGCGACCAGTACCTGAAGGAGAACAAGCTGACGCAGGCTGATATTATTAAAAAGGTATATAACGAGCCGATGGCAAACCGATTCCTGGCATCTACCTCACCTTTCATCATCGAGCATCTGGACAACCCCATACTGCGACAATTGGTCATTGACAACTTCCGCCAGTTCTTCCGCAGCAACATCGCGCCTTATGGACACAAAGAGCTGCCCGTACATTTCGTGGGTTCCATGGCTTTCCACTACCGCTCACAACTGGAAGCAGCAGCAGAAATGGAGGGATACACCATTGGAGAAACTCTCCAAAGTCCGATGGAAGGACTCATCAAATACCACGCATAACAAGAAATCCCTGGGCCGAGGCTCAGGGATTTCTCTTTTCTTTTTTTCAACATTCAGCAGCTTACTTGTACAGCGGACCGAAATTGGCACATGCACGATAGTCGGCACCTTCTTTATCCATGCCGAAAGCATTCCATGCAGCAGGACGGAAGATGTTCTTATTCTCCACGTTGTGCATGCAGACAGGAATGCGTAACATGGCAGCCAGCGTGATAAGGTCAGCTCCCACATGTCCGTAACAGATAGCGCCATGGTTGGCACCCCAGTTATTCATTACGCTATAGACATCCTTGAAAGCATCCTTCGTCGGGTCTAAACGTGCTGCAAACCAAGTAGTTGGCCAAGTGGGGTCAGTGCGTTTGTCGAGAATGTCGTTAACATGCTGTGGCAGTTCTACAGTCCAGCCCTCTGCCAGTTGCAAGACGGGGCCAAGACCAGCTACGAGGTTCAGACGCAACATCGTCATCGGCATGCCACCACGCGTCAGGAAGTGGGAGCTGTAACCACCGCCGCGGAAGTAATCACGATCGGCAGGCATCCAACTGGTAGCCTTCAAGCATGCTTCCCAGTCTTCCTGCTTCATATCCCAGAAGTTCTTGATGGTTGGGTTGCCGTCTTTGTCGCTCATGGCACCGGTGGCATCCAGCGTCGTAGCACCGCTGTTTATCAGGTGGATGAAACCGCCGGCAGCAGCGCCCTCGGGCTTCCAGCCGCTGACGCGCTCGACAGCCTCCGGACTCCAGTAGGTGCGGATGTCGCTGAACATCACGCCCTTGTTGGTCAGCAAGTGACCGAAGAGCATCGACATGCCGTTCAGGAAGTCGTTCTCGGTAGCCAGCGTATAAGCTTCGCGAGGTCCGTTCCAGTCGAACGAGGTACACATCAGAGACTCTGGGAAGTCGAAGTTGGGCTTATAATCCGTCCACTGACGCTGTCCCTGCACACCGGCAGCAATGGCGTTGTGACCGATAGCTTCTTCTTTATATCCCATTTCGAGCAACTTCTCCGAACCCTGCATCAGGTCACGGATAATCATCATGGTCTTGACGGTGAACTCCCAGTCCTCGTCCTTCTCCTGACGGTTCTTGCCCTTGCCTTTGCCGTTGAAGGTTGTCATCGGCACGCCAGGGAACAACGGACGGTCCTCGTTATAGTCGTGTCCCTCGTTGGGTTTGCAGTACTTCTCTACCCACTGCATTGCCTTGGCAAACTCCTCTTTGTCGTAGATGCCAAAGTCGATACGTCGCAGAATCTCGACAAGCGATACGTACTCTGTCCGCATGCCCAGGTACTGCTGAAGGAAGTCGGCGTTAACAATGGAACCGGCAATTCCCATACAGGTGTTGCCCAGTGACAGATAGCTCTTGCCGCGCATGGTGGCGACAGCCTGTGCTGCACGTGCAAAGCGCAATATCTTCTCAGCGACATCGGCAGGGATGCTGTTGTCAGCCAAGTCCTGCACATCGTGACCATAGATGCCGTAGGCGGGCAGGCCTTTCTGCGCATGGGCAGCCAGTACGGCAGCAAGGTAGACAGCACCGGGACGCTCCGTACCGTTGAAGCCCCATACGGCTTTGGGATACGTGGGATTCATATCCATGGTTTCAGAACCATAGCACCAGCAAGAGGTGACGGTAATCGTACTTCCCACACCCTCGCGCTCGAACTTCTCAGCACAGGCAGCGCTCTCACCTACTCTACCGATGGTGGTATCGCTGATGACACACTCCACCTTCGAGCCGTCACCATTCTTCAGGTTCTGCTCTATCAGGTCTTTTACGGCTTTGGCCAGCGCCATTGTTTTCTCTTCCAGTCCTTCGCGGATGCCGCCCTGACGTCCGTCGATAGTCGGGCGAATACCAATTTTAGGATAATTCTTCTTCATTGCGTTTGTTAGTTTTTATAGTTCTATACCTTAATTTATTATTAAAGACGCGGAAAGCATTTACTTGTCATGCTGACAAATGAAAAATAATCCTAATTTATTTTGCCATTCGGCGCGTTTGCAGTACCTTTGCCGGCATGAAAAAAACTGTCATCACACTGCTGCTGTGTTGTCTTGCGCTTACTACCTATGCGCAGTATGACTTTCTGAAGGCTCACCGAGGTGTCATCAAGGGCGGATATGACTTCTGGGTGTACATGCCTGAAGACTATTATTACACGCAAGAGCAGACTCCCGTCATCATCTTCCTGCATGGTGCCAGCCTCTGTGGCAGAGACATCAACCGCTCGCGGCGCTACGGTCCGTTGGATGCCATTGTCAGAGGACGAGAGATACCGGCTTTGGTCATCGTGCCGCAGAACCCGGGAGGGGCGTGGAGTCCGCGCAAGGTGATGGATGTCTTGGAGTGGACACGCCAGCACTACGCCTGTGACTCTACCCGCATCTACGTGCTGGGCATGAGTCTTGGCGGTTATGGCACGATGGATTTTGCAGGCACCTACCCCGACCGCATAGCGGCAGCCATCGCGATGTGTGGAGGCTGCAGTCTGAAGGACGTCCAACCATTGGGAAACCTGCCACTGTGGATTATCCATGGCACTGCAGACAGAGCCGTCAGCATTGCCAATTCGAAAAAGGTGGTCAGCGCCTTGAAGGCGAACCATAACGACAGCCGTCTGCGTTATGACTGGTGGCAGGGGGCTGGACACGGAGCTCCCGCACGTGTGTTTTACTCCAAGAAGACCTACCAGTGGCTGTTCTCCCACCGGCTGACAGATTCCGGACGTCCTGTAAACCGCTCCGTCAACATCAGTCAGAGCGAGTTGCACGGCGTCTATCGTGACATGCTGAAGAACACTCCTAAACCAGAAATCATTGAAAGGGAGGAAGCTGAAGAATGAAGACCGTCCACCTCGTCATGATGTGCCTTGCCGTCAGTCTGTTGGCAGGGTGTAAGGAGAAACAACCTCAAGTCTTCAGCCACGAGTTGCTGTTACCGATGACACCTGTCAAAGACCAGGGCAAGAGCGAGTTATGCTGGGCTTACGCCATGCTGGCAACCATAGAGACGGAGCACCTGCTGCGTGGCGACAGCGTCAACCTCTCGCCTGTCTATATCAAACGGCAGCTGAAAGACTACCAGAGACCCTACCTCAGCGCTCCTCAAGCTCCACTCACCGCAGCAACACAACGTGCTATGTGTCAGACACTGCTCAACATGCTGGAGCGCTATGGCATCGTGGGGTATGACGTGCTGCCTGACGATGCCACCGACGACCTTCCTACGCCCAAGTACGTCTTTCTATTGGGAGCGCGCTACACACCGCACGAGTTTGCGCGTTCCGTTTGTGCACCTGATGAGTACATCAGTCTGACGAGCTTTGCCGACTCACCTTATTATAAAAAGATTGACGTGCCTATCCCTGACAACTGGGAGCACAACCGGCTGTTGAACATTCCCAAGGACTCGCTGCGAAAGCACGTAAATCAGGCATTGCGCAACCGCCACCCGGTGTGCTTCGAAAGCAAGGCTCACGCTATGTGCATCATCGGCATGGCTCGCGACAAGAACAAGAGAGCCTATTATGTCATGAAAAACTCCTGGGGCACCGATCAGCCGCACGAGGGACTGGTTTATTATCCTGTCCGCCGCTTGTGGCGTGATGTTGTTGCCATCTACATGACGAGAGATGCCTACAATGGTGGCATGAATTAAAAAAAGCAGCAACTACCTGCCGTCATTTGTTCAGCTTCCATGTAGCGCCGTCCTTGGTGTCTTTCACCTCAAATCCGGCGGCAGCCAGTTCGTCACGTATCTGGTCACTGGTAGCCCAATCCTTATTAGCCTTGGCCTTAGCGCGCAGTGCAAGCACCATGTCGACAACCTTGCCAAAGGCTTCCTCGCGAGCGCTATTGTCGTCTGCAGCAAAACCGCTTGACGCAGTGGCCTTGAGACCCAAGATGTCCTCAGCAAAGAGGTGCATCGTGTCCGACAGCTCCTTTAGGCTGTCAGCACTGATGCTGCCCTTGTGATCTATCAACTTGTTAACGACCGAGCATGCCTCAAAGAGGTTGCTGATAACTTGCGGCGTGGCAAAGTCGTCATTCATCGCATCATAGCACTTCTGACGCAGACTCTTCACGACTTTCTCTGTTTCTACATCATTGGCAGCTGAAGCCTGAATGCGTTTCAGGTCGCCAATGGCTGTCATCAGCTTGTCCAGTCCTTTCTCGGCAGCCTCCAGGGCATCGTTCGAGAAGTCTACCGTTCCGCGATAGTGGGCGGAGAGCATAAAGAAACGGATGGTCATAGGGGCGTATGCCTTTTTCAGCAAGGGGTGGTCGCCCTTGAAGAACTGTTCCAGTGTAATGAAGTTACCCAACGATTTTCCCATCTTCTGACCGTTGATGGTCAGCATGTTGTTGTGCATCCAGTATTTCACAGCCTGATGTCCCATGGATGCAATGGCTTGTGCTATTTCGCACTCATGGTGAGGGAAGATAAGGTCCATTCCTCCTCCGTGAATATCGAACATGTCACCCAGATACTTACGACCCATTGCCGTACACTCACAGTGCCATCCGGGGAAACCGTCGCTCCAAGGCGAAGGCCATCGCATGATGTGCTCGGGCTGGGCACGCTTCCACAAGGCGAAGTCTGCCTGGTTGTGCTTCTCGCCAACACCTGCCAGCTCGCGGCTCTCGTCCTTGATATTCTCTAACGAACGTCCGCTGAGCATACCGTAGCACTCTTGCTTCTTGCCGCGCTCCTCCTGCCACTTGTTATACGCCTCAATGTCAAAGTAGATAGAACCATTAGACTCATAAGCGAGACCATTCTCCATGATTTCGCCTACCAACTGCTGTTGTTCGAGGATGTGACCAGTAGCATGAGGCTCAATGGACGGACGCAGACAGCCCAGCGCATCCATAGCCGCATGATAGCGGTTAGCATAGTACTGAGCAATCTCCATGGGCTCCAGCTGTTCCAGACGGGCCTTCTTAGCTATCTTGTCCTCGCCCTCGTCGGCATCATGCTCCAGATGTCCCACATCGGTAATGTTGCGCACATACCTCACCTTGTAACCGAGGTGTTTCAAATAGCGGAACACCACGTCGAAGGTGACAGCCGGACGGGCATGACCCAAATGGGGATCTCCATAGACGGTAGGACCGCAGACATACATGCCGACGTTAGGGGCGTGAAGAGGTTCGAAGCGCTCTTTCTGACGTGTGAGCGTATTGTAAATAACCAGTTTAGATTCCATCATTACCTTTATTTATATCAATGACACTTCAAAAATTAGGGGACAAAGTTACAAAGAATTTAGCTAAAAGAAAAATTTTTAAGCCAATAATGACTTGTGATTAGAAAAAAATGCGTATCTTTGCCTACGCTAACTACAACAAGCATATCTTAAAAACCACACATCATGATGCGCAATCATAAGTTACTACTGGGTCTTGCCCTCGCCGTTTTGTTCATGGCTTCCTGTAAGAAGGAGGAAACCTTCAGCCAGAACACCTACGATGAATACGTCAGGTCTATCTTCCCCGTTAAGAATTTCGACAACACCTATCAGCAGTGGGCTTCCATCGGTTTTGCCACTGCTAGAATCACAATCAACGGCACCCCGTCTGAGGAATATCAGGTCGGTATTTATTTAGAAAACCCCAAGAACAATAATAAAGTCACCAAACTCTATGAAGGTAAAATATCCAGCACTTCCAGCAGTACCCGTCTGAACACCGCCATTCCTTTCCTGTTGGCGCAGCCCTCTGTTTGGGTGATGGTTGTGAATAGCAAGAAGCACTACGTGATACAGAAAGCCGCCATCAATTACATCGAACCCAACTACATACTGAATACCACTATCACTTGGCCTACGGAGACATCTGCCACAAAACAACTGCCCAGTGAGGCTTCTCCCTTTGCCTTCCGTTATCTCTTTGAGGAAGACTTCCCCGATGCGGGCGATTTCGACTATAACGACTGTGTCATCACCGTCATTCCAGAGATTGCTGCCGACAACGCCAAGAAGGTAACGCTTACCGTCAGAGCCGAGGCTGCCGGCGCCCAGAAGACGCTGGGAGCGGGTCTCCGACTGGTAGGTATCACCGATGGGCTGATAGAGAGCAAGGTGTGCACACAGCAGCTGCCCGCTCCTCCTGCCAACCTCGGCGAATACAAGAACATTCCCGATGGTGATTTCACCAAGTCGAATACTGACCAGAGCAGCCTGGTTTTGCTACTCTGCAAGGACATGCATTGGGTAATGAATCCTGTCGAAGGCACCAACGGCGGTATCACTCGCCAGCCTTACAACACGCGGCGTGAGGGAGAACGTGTTGCAGTCAAGGAGGCAAAATACGAGTTTGTCTTCAAAAACGAAGCTACGGCGCGCAACATGATGAACCAAGAGATCTACGATTGTTTCATTGTAGAGCCCTACAATGGCAGCTTCTGGGAAGTGCATACCGTTCAGAATGGTCGCAAGGGTGACCTCGTGTTGCATTACGACGTTCATGGCAAGACCTACCAGGAGTATCTCAACGCCTATGTCAACTCTGGTGTCGGCAAGGTGACATGGGCTTTGCTGGTTCCTGGCACGGTGGCGTACCCCTATGAAGGTATCAGGATTACGGCAGCCTACAACCAGTTTGAAGGCTGGGGACAGAACATGAACAATAACACCCAGTGGTATTTATATCCCACCTTCGGCAACGTCTGGCAGTAACTCCAGCTGTTTCATAATGCCGTCGGTAAGCACCTCGTTATAAGGTTGCTTGCCGTTGATGGTATCAAAGATGAAGCGCACTCCGTTTCGGCCTTCAGCCTTTATGAAGGTATAAACCAGACACAGGTTCTGCAGACCGACAGTCTCTGAGAGTATATCCAAATCGGTTATCGCCAGCTGCGACAAGGCAAGCTGGTAAGCTCTCTCGCTGTATTCATCACACATGCGGGCCACATCACCCAGTGTCTCCATACCGAAGTGTTCCAAGATAGGCAGATATGGCATCAGCGAGGCAGGGTATATCTCGGCTTGATTGACGGCGGCTATGCGTTTGTTCAGCCTGTCGAAAGGATTCAGTTCCAGGTAGCTACGGAACGAGTCGGTCGACAGTGGAACCTCATCCAGTTTGCCGTCCTTCACCAGCGCTTGCACCTTACGACGATATTCCGTCATCGTGATGCGCAGTCGGCTGAATTCGTCATCAGCCAACTCCAACATTCCTGCCAGACGGCTGAACTGCCGCCGATACTCTGCAGGAAGCTTGACGGCACCCTTATACCCAATATCATGTTCAATGGCTGACCACACATGCTGCAATGCCGTGCGCATCTGTATCTCAAAGGGAATATCCGACAGTGGTCCTGGCTCGTTCAACCGACAGACGTAGTGTAGCGAGTTATAACCGAAACTGGTCAGCTCGTGAGCCTTGCGCTTGTCAATGGAGTTTTTCCAATCTACCTGATAGAGCCGCTTCACGATAGCTGCCACCTTGTCAACATCGTCCGTATAGAACGTCACGATTCGCAAGCCAACCAGATCCGTCACTGCGTCCAGTGTCTGGTATTTGTTTCCCTTGCGCTCCAACTTACCGATCAGCGAAGCCTCCGTCTTGACGCGACTCTCTAAAGCATTGAGTTCCACGCCTTGTTCACGCAAGACGCCAGCCAACTGTTGATGCACTTGTTCCCGCAGTTGTTCCAGCTGCGGTTTTAGTGCGATAAACTCTTCCCTCAACAGTTGTCCTTGTGGGCTCAATACGGGGTTCATTTGAATTCAAACAGATTGGTAAAGCCTGTCATGGCAAATACTTGCTGAAGGTCGTTGTTCAGACCGCGTATGAAGACCCGACTGCCCTTTGGCTTCGAGTTTTTCAATATGGCAAGGAAGATACGAAGACCGCTGGAGGAGATGTATTCCAGATTAGAGCAGTCCAGAATGATGTCATGCCCCTCACATTCGTTCAATACCTGCACATCGCGTTCGGTCTGTGGGGCAGCGGCGGTGTCAAGACGGCCCTCAAAGTACATCACATACGTGTTGTCCTCTTCTTTAAATTTTGTTTCCATAATGTGTATTCTCGTTTGTTTTTATATTGTTTCTTATTGTCCGTTCATCTTTTTCTGCAGTGTCAGGATGTTTTGCCCGTCATGGCGTTTGTAGTGGACGGTGTCCATCAGTTGGTTGACCAGAAAGATGCCAAGTCCGCCGATTGGACGCACCTCTGCCGGCAGTGTCGTATCAACCACGGTGTTGCTTGTAGGGTCAAAGGGCACGCCAGAGTCTCTGATGACAAACTCCAGACACGCGTCATCAGCGTTAGCCTCAATATACACCTCGCCCGTGGTGCCTTCAGCATAAGCATAATTCATGACGTTGACCACAGCCTCCTCAATAGCCAGATTCATCTTCATCGTGAGAGTGACATCAAAGCCCATGTTTTTGCATACCTCGTCAACGAAGGCGTTCAATAGCGGCACCTCCTGCACGTCGTTGTGCAGAGTGATGCTGCGCCGATAGTGTCTGACGCCCTTCTGTCCGGTTTCTTGTTTAGCAAACATGTCAGCTTTCTTCCTGTCTTACTTCTTAGCTATTAACTTTTTACATTTTCTTTGAAATCGACTGCAAATATACACATTCCTGTCCACCTGTGCAACTCTATCATGTTAAAATTCACTTAATCTGCTTGACGGGGAAGGTGAAGTAGGTATCGGGGAATGGCTCGTCACTGAGGGTGAAGTGCCACCACTCGGTGTACATGGGCTTGAAGCCATGGGCGAGCATGGCGCGACGCAGAATCATGCGGTTCTTAAACTGCTGCTCCGTTATGCTGCGCTTAGGCTCGGCAGGCGATTTTGAGTTGTCGCCCGTATATTCGCCTGTCTCTGGATTACCGCAGAAGTCAGGATGGCTCTCCGGACCGAACCAGTCAAAGGTTCCACCCATGTCAAGCTCTTTCTCTGTCTTCATATCGAAGAGCGTCAGGTCAACGGTGCTTCCGCGTGTGTGACCGCTGCGACTGCAAATATACTCCTGCTCAAAGAGCACACTCTTGTCGAGGTCAGGATAGAAATAGGACTTCATCTTCGTGTCTGTGAGGTCCTTTGCCCAACGTGCGAAGTGGTCAACAGCCTTCTGCGGACGATAGGCATCGTAGATTTTCAGACGATAGCCTTGCGACTTCACGTCATCACTCACTTCCTTCAGCGCCTTGGCTGCCTGCTTCGTCAACAGAGCCGTGGACTCCTCATAACCATCAATGCGTTGTCCTACGAAGTTGTACGTGCTAAAATAACGTATCTCCAGAATGGCGTCGGGCACTATATCAGTCAGGGTTACAAACTGGCTGTTATCATCTGTCGGACTGACAACTGAACGATTGTCGCTGTCTTTGCAGCCGGTCATCACATACGAGCCGTACAGAATTGTGAGAATGGCTGTCAGAAGCCATAGCTTGTTCTTTCTCATTCTCTCTTTTGGTTATTATTTGGCTGCAAAGTTACAATTAAGTAAGCGAAAATCCAAATTTTTAGGGTATTTTCCTAATTTGTATCGCAGACGATTCATTGTTAAATACACTTAAAGTTTTCAATGAATCGCTTGCGATATGAGTTATTCTTCATAACTTTGCGTCGCAAACGATAGAAGCGTTAAATCAAATAATATAGAAGATATGCAAAAGATTTATGATTTCAAAGCTCTCACGAGCAAAGGCAAAGAGTTAGATTTCTCTGAATTCAAAGGTAAAGTGCTGCTGATTGTCAACACCGCCAGCAAGTGCGGACTGACGCCTCAGTTTGCAGGACTGGAGGAGATGAACAAGAAGTACAAGGACAAGGGTCTGGTTATCATCGGATTCCCCTGCAACCAGTTCAAGGAACAGGATCCGGAGGGCGATGCAAAGATTGAGGAGTTCTGCCAGCTGAACTACGGCGTGACATTCCAGATTATGAAGAAGGGTGATGTCAACGGTCCCGATGCTCAGCCCATCTTCGAGTATCTGAAGTCGGTGGCTCCCGACGAGGAGTATCACGGACTGAAGGCGAAGGGCATGAAAGCCTTGTTCAAGACCATCAGTACGAGTGTCGAGAAGGACAGCGATATCAAGTGGAACTTCACCAAGTTCCTCATCTCTAAAGACGGCGAGACCATCAAGCGTTTTGCACCTCCCACTGAGCCGAAGGACTTCGAGAAGGACGTGGAGGAGTTCTTGGGTTGAGAGTTGA
>CAMNIA010000019.1 GCA_946540105.1 uncultured Prevotella sp.
CCTTAACCAAAAAAGGGCTGCTGACACACACAGGAGGTGTCGGCACCCTTTTTTTTCATCGAGTTCCCCTGTGAGAGCACACGGTGACAGCCCCCCTGTGCGAGTGCTACTCTACTTTTGCTACCAGCGTTTGAATTCCTCGTCCATCTCGCGCATCACCTCTTCGTGGGGTATGCCCTTGCCTGCTGCAAAGTTGGCCTCTGCCTCGTCAAGCAGGGCGTTCATCTCCTTCAACGTGTAGCGGGGAAGAGGCTCGTCCTCGCTGTCGGCCTTCATGCCCTTGGCAGCAGTATATCTACTTTCTTCCAATTGTACGCAGCAATTTATAATTTTTATATACCCAACCGGCCCTTGCCGCATCAATAGCATTCTTATATTCCACAAATTCCTTGTTGTGGGCAGGGTACCACGACTCCTTTTCGGTGAAGGCACCCTCGAAGTATTTATGATTCACGGTGATCGTCGTACCATCTTTGAAATCATAGTAGTCGGTATCTACATAGTTGCTGTTCGAATCCCAGAGACGACCGTGATCACCTTTTCGGACTTCATTAATTTCCGGAACGACGATGCTATTTCCGTCTGACGGCTCATCAGAAGTAGTGTTGCTGACACCGGTGCCCTTATTGGCCTCCGCCCTATCAATGGCATCACTCAACACTTCCATTCCGATTTCCATCGTGCGATGAAATGATTCCTTTGCGCGGTCACCATGAATATCAGCGTCGCCTGAATATGCCTGCACGGTGTTCCCATCACGTATATTGACTTTTACATGCCCAAATTTTGTCAGACGGGTAAATGCGTTAGTAGCTAGCGAAGTGCCCTTTTTCACAGATATCGATTCTAAGGAGTTACACCCCATGAAGGCATCCTCACCGATCGACTTCACGTTGTCGGGTATATAAATGTTTTTCAGACTTACGCAGCTGAAGAATGCTTTACTATCAATTCTTTCGAGCGAATTAGGGAATATGACTTCCTCTAAGTTCTTACAGAACATGAAGGCACTCTCGCCAATTATCCTGATATTGGTATTGCTGAGGTCGAGTACCTTGATGTTGTTACATTCTGCAAAGGCCTGATAGTTGATGTAGTGAACGTTTGGACCGAATTTAAAAGTGGAAGTTTTACTCTTGATGAACCAGGGTTCGCTGGTTTTGTCAAAAATATTAGTACTCTTATTGTTAGAGGAAATGTTCTCACACTCAAGATTCACCACTTCGGGGCTGCATGTATTCAGGGCACTCCACACGGCAGACTTGACTTCAGGTCCTAAAGTCAGTTCCTTCAGGCCCTTCAGTCTGCCCAGCCAAGCCCCTGCCGTCCTGCTGTAACAATAAGCCCTTTCTACTGTACTTCTGTATGTAGGCATGGGGGTTTCAAAAACGAAATTATCCAATGAAATATCTCCGCTGCCGGTGACCACTATCTCCTTCAGTTTCGGACAATGGCATAATGCCGCATACCCGATTCGAAGTCTCCCTTCGTTATTGAAAACCACTTTTTCAAGATTCGGCAAGTTGCTAAGACTATTCTTTGCAATCTCTACCATCGTTTTAGGGAAAACCAGTACGCGAATGTATTTTTTATTCTTCATCATATCTTCCTGTGTGTATTTCACAGGATACTTTTCCCCTTTTTTCTCCACGTATGCCGGAATCACATAAACGCCTGTTTCGTTTTTCTTGATGCTCCGTAACATAGCATACTTCCCATCCCGATTAGTATACATATAGAATCCAAAATCTTCTCGTGGGTTCTCCTTAGTCAGATCCTGACATTGCACGTCACACCATCCACCGATTACAAGCAGAAGGCAAAAGAAAAATCGCTTAAAATACTTCATATACTATAAAAATTAATCATTGAATGCTAAAATTCTCGCGGGTGTTCTTTGTTTTACTGTGTGCAAAGTTAAACATTTTCCGCCACACGACAAAACTTTTGACAAGAAAAAAGTAATGTGTAAATAATCACTACTGGAAGGTGACGACCAGCGGCAGGTGGTCGCTGAAGCCACGCTGATAGCGGTAGCCCGAGAAGGTGCGACGGGGCTTGACACCGCCATAGCGCTTGTCGTCCTCCAACAGGAACGGGGCGTCGTTGACGTAGCTGCGGTCGACACGGGGGACGAGGGGCGCACTGACCAGTACGTGGTCGATGCTCTGCCAACGGCCTTGATAGCGGTAGGTGCCCTGAGCGCCATGACTGCCTACCGACTGTCTGGTGACATTACGCAGACCACGCGCCTCCAGAAACTGGAGCGAGGGACTGTCGGCATAGTCGTTGAAGTCGCCCGCCACGATGACACGGGCTTGGGGTGGCAAGGCGCTGATGGCATCGGCCAGCCGCAGCATGACGGCATGACGGTTGGGACGTGTGCGCCGCTCGCCACCATAGCGGCTGGGGGCATGCACCACGAAGACGTGCAGCGTGTCGTGCGCAGAGGTCTCGCCCCTGACGTACAGGATGTCGCGCGTGGGGCGCATGCCCTCCAGCGGAGCGACGTCCAGACAGTCGTAGCACAGCGGACGGAACGAGCGTGGCTGGTAGAGCAGTGCCACGTCGATGCCACGGACATCGGGTGATGCCGTCATGAGGTACTGGTAGTGGGCACGCCGCAAGAGGGAGCGCCGCGTCAAATCGAACAGGCACGCGTCGTTCTCGACCTCCACCAGTGCCACCAGGTCGGGCAACCCGTCATCCTGACACGAAAGAATCTCCTGCCCGATATGGTTCAGCTTTCGCCAATATCGGGCAGGAGACCATCGACGCTGTCCGTCGGGCAGCCACTCCGTGTCCTGCTTCAGTGAGTCGTGCCGGCAGTCGAAGAGATTCTCACAATTCAGTTCCACCAGCGTGAGCCAGGAGACGAGCAGCAGTCCGAGCGACATGCAGGGGATTACTTCGTTACACGTTCAAGCCACTTCACCATGCCGAACATGACGCCCATGGAGATGAGGCACACGATGAGGAATACCGTCCAGCACTCCCAGATGGGCCACTTGTTGTACATGAGCGGTCCTATCCACAGCAGCAGGTTGCCCACAGCCGTAGCTCCCAGCCACAAGCCCTGACACAGACCCTGCAGGTGCTTCGGGGCCACCTTCGACACAAACGAGAGACCCAGCGGCGAGATGAACAACTCGGCAACGGTCAGGAAGAAATACACCACGATGAGCACCCAGGGACCAGCCTTCAGACCAGCCTTGGCGGCATCGCCCAGTGCCTTGAACTCCTCGGCCGAGGGATAGCCCTGCACCATGGAGAAGACGGCGAGGAACAGGTATGCCATGCCGGCAATGCCCATGCCGTAGGCTATCTTACGCGGTGTGGAGATGGCGCGACCGGCACGTGTCAGCGACGAGAAGATCCACATGATGACGGGGGTCAGCACAATGACGAAGAACGGATTGACGGCCTGCCATATTTCCGGTGCGATGGTGTCGGTCACCACAAAGTCGCGGGCGAAGTACGACAGCGACATGCCGTTCTGGTGGAACGAGAACCAGAAGAACACGGCGATGCCCAGCACGGCAAACAGGGCAAACATGCGCTGCTTGATTTCGGTAGCCATCGACCGTTTCTCCTCCTCGGTGTACTCCACCACCTGGGCTGCCTCCTTCTTGCCTGGCGTGGGGAACATGCCGCGTGACAGGATGAAAATGACGAGCGAGATGAGCATAGCCACCACGGAGGCTATGAACGAATAGTGGATGCCGGTATTGAAGATGTCCAGATACTGCGAGCAGAAAGTGCCCAGATCGGCAGCAGAGCCACCAACCTTAGCCACCAGCTCGTTCAGGTTCTGCATGGCATCAGCCGACATCGAGGCGCCCTCGTTGATGTACTTATGGCACAAGGCGGGCAGCGAAGCGTCATAGGTCAGTCCGTTGACCTTCAGCCACCACGAGCGCAGCAGCGGAGCCACGAAAGGAGCTATCAGTCCGCCGACGTTGATGAACACGTAGAAAATCTGGAAACCGGAGTCGCGCTGACCCTTGGCAATACGCAAAGCCTCCTCGCCCTTCTTGGCAGCTTCAGCCTCGAAGTTGTCGTACATCTGACCGACGATGGCCTGCAGGTTACCCTTGAACAAGCCGTTGCCGAAGGCTATCAGGAACAGGGCTATACACGTCAGTGGCAGCAGCCACGAGATGTTGCCTGCCGTAGCCAGGATGGGGATGCTCAGGATGACATAGCCGGAGGCCATGATGATGAGACCCGTCATAATGGTACCCTTGTAGTTCTGGGTACGGTCGGCAATGATACCGCCCACCAGACTCAGCACGTAGATACCAGCATAGAAACAAGAGTAGATGACACCACTCGTCTCGTCGGAAAGTCCGAACTTTGAACAGAGGAACAACACCAGGACGGCATTCATGATGTAGTAGCCGAAACGCTCGCCCATGTTGCTCAGTGCGGCCTGCAACAGACCTTTGGGATGATTCTTAAACATAACTTATTTTATTTTATCGTTTTTGGTTCTGATGATGTCGAAGAGATAGGTGGCCTTGATGACGATTTGTCCGAAGTTGGAGCGTCCGAAGTAGTCGCTCTTGCTGTTGCCGTAGAAGTCGCCCAGTCCGTAGTAGTAGCGACCCTCCAGGATGAAGTGTCCCACCTTGGGCATTGAGAACTCTATGCCGCCGCCCACCACGATGCCGTAGTCGAACCTGCGCTGAGCTGGCATGGAGTCTTGCGCCACGATACGCGACGACCGCTCGGTCAGCGTCGGGACACCCTTGACGATGTTGGTCTTCGTCGACTCACCCAGCAGGACGCCTATCTGCGGACCCGCCACGATGAAGCCCTGCAAGCCACGGCGCTCACGCCCCCACCCCATGCGGGCAAGGAAGGGTATTTGCAGGTACGTCATGTGGCGCTCGTAATTCAGCGTGGAGCCGTCGGCATAACTGACGGCACCGCCGTTCATGTCGCGGATGTCTTCCTTCCAACCCGTCTGTGCGATGTTCACCTCTGCCTGGATGGCACAGATGCTCTTGAAATACTTCTCGCACGTGTAACGCACCGCCAAGCCTGCAATGACACCCCCCAGCCGCTTCTGCGGTACCTCGGGGACGAAGGCCACGGTGCTGGACATATAGCCGGCGGTGACACCCACTGCCAGGTCGGTACGGTACTCGCCAACCTGGGCAACGGCCGTCAAGGGTAGGAAGGCAAAAAGGCAAAAGAGGAGGACTCTCCTCATCAGCCTCGATATGGTTTCTGCCTGTTTCATGGTCGTCAGCGTTCTTACTCCTTATACCTCTTTATCCTTTAATAGTTGATGGTTTCTATACGGTTGTCGGTCGTATAGTGAACAAGGACGGTGGCCTTGTTCTGCAGACCGCCATTACCCATGCGCTCGAAGTGCAGGGGCGACTGCAGCGGGGTGTAGCCTACCATGCCCGACCCACCCAGGAAGCGCGTGCCGTACATGTGAAGTCCCTTTATCATGAAGAAGGCATGGTCGAAACCCGTAGCGGCAAAACGCTGCGGATAGTGCTGCATGTCCTGATGGAAGTTCCAGCGGTACTTCTTCTTGAAGTGCTCCGTGCGGTGTGACAGCGGACTCATGTAGTAGGTCGAGGGGATGTAGGTGTCGAACCTATAGAAGTTGTCCAGATGCTGGCGCGTGTACTGCAGCCACTCAGGATAGCCGAACATCGAGATGCGCAGTCCAGGCATCGTCATGCGCAGTCCGTTGAGCTTGGCAAAAGCCACGTTCAGATCGGAAGAGCGGCTGGTGTTGAGCACCACGACATTCTTCTGAGTCGTCGAGAAACACTTCTTGAACGCTGCCTCGTTGGTCTTGAGACTGGTGAGTGAATAAACCACCCCGTCCTGCTCCAACTGGCGGCGCAGCGTGGTGATGAAGCCCCCCTTGGTGCTGGTGGAGTCGGCACAGTCGATGATGATAGGGTGACAATCCTTAAAACGCTGATTGAAGCGCGCCACGTAGGCGTGGTTCAGCGTGTAGCCGTTCTGGAACACCTGGAAGACGTTAGGGTTGTCGAAAATGTCGGTACTGCTGATGCTGAAGGGGATGAACAGCCTGATGTTGTGTTTCTGTACAAAGGCTCCCAACTCCTTCACCTGCTTGCTATACAGCGGACCGATGATGAGGTCGCGGTCGGCAGCATAGGGGTCTTTCAGGATTTTCTGTATGTCGGCACCCTCGGCTACGTTCCAGGCACGGATGTCGGTAGAGATGCCATGGACCTTCAAGCTGTCGCAGGCCATCAGCACGCCACGGTAATACTCTACCATGCGCTTGCCGTCACCGTTGATGTTATGCAGTGGCAACATGATGCCTACACGTACCTCGCGCTGCTGCAGGTCGGTAGAGGCAACGACGGGTTTGGTCGGCATCTGGGGCTGTGCGGTCGACGTCTGGGGTGCAGACGGTGTCGCTGCCGGGTGTGACGAGGGGTGCGGAATCTTGATGTAGTCGCCCTTCTTCAGCTCATAGCCCGGCATGTTCATCTCCGGATTGGCATCGATGAGTTCCTGTATGGTAATGCCGTTCTCACGGGCGATGCCGAAAATGGTCTCCTTGCGTTTTACCTTGTGCAACTCCTTGAAACTCTGCACCTGTGCCAGTGCCGTTTCGGTTGTCAGGCAGAAGACCGAGAGTAAGAAAAAATATCTTAATAATCGTTTCATAATCGTCAATTTTTCTGTTTTGCGCTACAAAATTACAAAAAAAGATGCGGAAGTTCTACTTTTTTCACTAATTTTGCAAAAATATTCGCATAAGAAGATGAAAATACGTAAAATATGGGCGCTTTTGGCGCTCTCAATGATGACAACGAGTGCTTTTGCCGACATCAACCTGCAAGCCATCTACATAAAGGATGGTGTGGAGACGACGATAGAGGCAGGTGAAGAGTTAACAGCCGACGCACCGCTGCACGTCCGCTTTTTGTCGAACGCCTCCAGTCTGTCGGCAACGGCACAGGTGGAGTGGCGCATCCGCAACATGGCGACGGGTACGACGGTGACACGCTACGACCAGGACATCGAGTACACCTTCGTGGAAGCCGGCAAGAATGTGGTGCTGCTACAGGTGCGCGACGACGACGTCATCAGCGAGTCGGCCACCATCACCATCACCATCAGCGAGAGCCATCTGGAGATGCCCAACGCCTTCTCGCCCAATAACGACGGGAAGAACGACATCTATCGTGCCAAGCCAGAAAAGCACAAGAGCATCGTGGAGTTTCATGCGTACATCTTTAATAGATACGGACAGAAACTCTATGAGTGGACTAACATCAACGACGGCTGGGACGGCACGTATCACGGTCATCCCGTCAAGGACGGCGTCTACTACGTCTATGTCGAGGCACGCGGTGCCGACGGCGTGGAGTATAAAATACGCCGTGACGTCAACCTGATGCGCGAATACAACCCGGTAGAGACGTATGGACAGTGAGAAGAAGATACAGGTACTGGGCGCACGCGTCCATAACCTGAAGAATGTCGATGTGGAGATTCCACGCCACTCGCTGACCGTCATCACCGGACTGAGCGGCAGCGGCAAGTCCAGTCTGGCCTTCGACACCATCTTTGCCGAGGGACAGCGCCGATACATCGAGACCTTCTCGGCCTACGCCCGCAACTTTCTGGGCGGCATGGAGCGGCCTGACGTTGACAAGATTACCGGTCTTAGCCCCGTCATCAGCATTGAACAGAAGACAACGAACAAGAACCCACGCTCGACCGTAGGCACCACGACCGAGGTCTACGACTACCTGCGTCTGCTCTTTGCGCGTGCCGGCAAGGCTTACAGCTACATGACGGGGGAACCCATGGTGAAGTACACGGAGGAGAAGGTGGTCGAGATGATCATGCACAACTACGCCGGCCGTAAGATTCTGATCCTGGCTCCGCTGGTTCGGGGGCGCAAGGGCCACTACCGCGAACTGTTTGAGAGCATGCGCCGGAAGGGGTATCTCTACATCCGCGTTGACGGAGAGGTCATGGAGATGACGCGTGGCATGAAGGTGGACCGCTACAAGACGCACGACATCGAGGTGGTGATTGACCGCATGGCAGTAAAGGCGCAGGACGGCCAAGAGACTCACAGCACGCCAGACGAGCGGCTGAAGAAATCGGTCAACATCGCAATGAAGCAAGGCGAAGGCCTCATCATGATTATGGATCACGAGACGGGCGATGTCAAGTTCTTCTCACGCCGACTGATGTGTCCCACAACGGGCATTTCGTACAGCGACCCCGCACCAAACACCTTCTCGTTCAACTCGCCGCAAGGGGCATGCCCGCGCTGCAAGGGACTGGGATACATCAACCAGATAGACCTCGACAAGGTGATACCTAACCGCAAGCAGAGCATCTACGAAGGAGCCATCGTTCCACTGGGTAAGTACAAGAGCCAGATGATATTCTGGCAGATTGACGCCATTCTGCACAAGTACGACTGTGACCTGAAGACGCCCATTGCCGATGTGCCGGAGGATGCACTGAGCGAAATACTGTACGGCTCGCTGGAACAGGTACGCATTGACAAGGAACTGATACATACCAGCAGCGACTACTTCACCGACTACGACGGCGTGGTGAAATACCTGCGCGCGGTGATGGAGGACAACGAGGGCAGCACACAGACGACAAGCCGCACGATGACGTTCAAGTCGGAGAAATGGGCCGACCAGTTTCTTGCTGAATGTACCTGTCCGGAGTGTAACGGACAGCGGCTGCATCGGGAAGCACTGTCGTATAAGATTTGGGACAAGAACATCTCGGAGTTGGCGAATATGGACCTGGAGGAACTGCGCCGCTGGACTGACGACGTGGAGGAACACTTGGACAACCAGCAGCGACAGATAGCCACAGAAATCCTTAAGGAGATACGCACCCGTCTGGACTTCCTGCTGGAAGTGGGACTCGACTACTTGTCGCTGAACAGGCAGTCGGCCAGTCTTTCCGGTGGTGAGAGCCAGCGCATACGTCTGGCCACACAGATTGGTTCGCAACTGGTCAACGTGCTCTACATCCTTGACGAGCCTTCCATCGGTCTGCATCAACGTGACAACGACCGGCTGATTCGCTCGCTGAAAGAGCTGCGCGACCTGGGGAATACGGTCATCGTCGTTGAGCACGACCGCGACATGATGCTCAATGCCGACTACATCGTAGACATTGGTCCCAAGGCGGGCAGAAAGGGCGGCGAGGTGGTCTTTCAGGGTACGACCGAGGAGATGCTGAAGACGGACACCATCACGGCAAGATTTCTGAACGGACAAGAGCAGATAGCAGTACCTGCCACGCGCCGACAGGGCAGCGGAAACAGCCTCGTGTTGCATGGCTGCCGAGGTAACAATCTGAAGACAATCGATGTCACGTTCCCGCTGGGCAAGCTCATCGTCGTGACAGGCGTCTCAGGGTCCGGCAAGTCGACGCTCATCAACGAGACGCTCTACCCCATCCTCTCAAAACATTTCTACCGCTCGCTGCAACAGCCCATGCCCTACGAGAGCATAGAAGGACTGGAACATATTGACAAAGTCGTCAACGTAGACCAGACACCCATAGGCCGTACGCCACGCTCCAACCCCGCCACCTATACGGGGGTCTTTAGCGACATACGCTCGCTGTTCGTGGGACTGCCTGAAGCGCAGATTCGCGGTTATAAGCCCGGGCGCTTCTCGTTCAATGTCAAGGGAGGACGCTGTGAGACGTGTGGCGGCAATGGCTACAAGACCATCGAGATGAACTTCCTGCCCAACATCCAGGTGCCGTGCGAGGAGTGTCACGGCAAGCGTTACAACCGCGAGACACTGGAGGTGCGCTTCAAGGGTAAGTCGATAGCCGATGTGCTCGACATGACCATCAACCAAGCCGTGGAGTTCTTTGAGAACGTACCCAACATCAAGCAGAAAATCAAGACGCTGCAAGACGTGGGACTGGGATACATCAAGCTGGGACAGCCCTCGACCACGCTATCAGGTGGTGAGAGCCAGCGCGTCAAACTGGCCACAGAACTCTCGAAGCGTGACACCGGTAAGACGCTGTACATCCTGGACGAACCGACCACTGGACTACACTTCGAGGACATACGCATCCTCATGGATGTGTTGCAGAAGCTGGTGGACCGAGGCAATACGGTTATCGTCATCGAACACAACATGGATGTCGTCAAGCAGGCCGACTGGATAATCGACATGGGACCTGAAGGCGGTCGCGGTGGCGGACAGGTGCTCGTTGCCGGTACGCCGGAGGAGGTTGCCAAGAGTCGTAAGGGCTATACCCCGAAGTTTCTTAAGAAAGAGCTGAAAGGCTAACGGTGAGCGGCGTTCTTGATGCGATGCTTAATCGGCTCAACGATGGGTTGCAGCAACATGGAGCAGGCTAACGACGCCAGGGTCAGGCAAAGGAAGATGACCAGCGGATAGCGCAACCCGTATATCAGGTCGCCAAAGATGAAGGAGAAGAAGAAGTGGATGAGCCACATGTTACAGGAGTGATAACCCAGGAACTGTAGCGCGCGGTGCAACCAACGAGGCCAGTGCAGGGCGAGCAACAAGGGAATGAACAGCAGGATAAAGGGTACGTTCAGCAGACTGCTTCTACCAATGGCCATCTTCACCATACACAATAGCAGGAGTTCGAGGGCCAGTTCCCACTGCGGACGCTGGCTGAGTCGTTCGTGCAGCCTGACTATCCACCGGTACTTTACCGCCATGACACCTACACCAAAGAGGAACAGCATCGACAGCACATTGAGAATGGTCATCAAGCCAGGGAATGGCCATACGTCAGAAACCGACGTATTGCTCTCCAGCAGGTAGATACCCACATACAGCAACGCCATCATAACGAGCCACAGCGTGTTCAGCCTCTTGTCGGAATCCATGCACCGACTGATGATGGGGCGTGCAGCCAGCGTCAACAATACGTAGGGCAGCAAAAACCACCACGCTCCGTTATAGCTGTAACGTATGGCCAGCGCATTGAGCACGAAGGTCGGCACATCACCAGGATAACGCTCCGGATTGTACCATATGCCTAAAGGAACGAAGACGATGAATATGAGCCAGAAGTTGACCATGAGCGACAGTGCCCTGCGACCACCTTGCAACTGTTGACCTGCCGACTGGAATACCGATGCCAAGCCGTAGCCGCCCAGAAAGAGATAGATAGGCACGCAGCACGACGCGATTCTTGTCAGCGAATAGACCAACGGCAGACCGTTCAGATAGGGCAGGCAGTAATGCAACCCCCGCACCGTATCCTCATCAGAGAACAAGTGTAGCCATAGCATCATGAGTATGGCCAGTCCCTTCAGTTGGCGTGTGTCGGTCTTTGTCACTACTACTTCTCACCAATGCGGGTATAGACAAAGCCCATCTCCTCCAGTTCCTTGCGGTCGTAGATGTTTCGTCCGTCAACGACGACGTTTCCTTGCATCACCTTCTTGATGACATTCCAGGAAGGCAGTCGGAACTGGCGCCACTCGGTCATCAGGGCGAAGACGTCGGCACCGTCGGCAGCATCGTACATGTTTCCGCAATACGTCACACTGTCGCCGATGCGGCGCTTGCACTCGTCCATGGCTATGGGGTCGAAGACCCTCACGGTGGCGCCGTCCTTCAACAGCTTGTCTATCACCACCAGAGCCGGAGCCTCGCGCATGTCGTCAGTCTCGGGTTTGAACGACAGACCCAGTATGGCAATGGTCTTTCCCTTTACGTTGCCTACGGCCTTTACTATCTTGTCGTAGACGATGCTCTTCTGCTTCTCGTTGACGCGTTCAACGGCCTCGATGACTTCCATGCGGTAGCCATTGTCAATGCCGGTATGCAGCAGCGCCTTGACGTCCTTGGGGAAGCAGCTGCCACCGTAGCCGCAACCAGCGTACAGGAACTTGCTGCCAATGCGGGCATCGGTACCGATTCCCTTTCGTACACTGTCCACGTTGGCACCCACACGCTCACAGAGGTTGGCAATGTCGTTCATAAACGAAATACGGGTAGCCAGCATGGCATTGGCAGCATACTTGGTCATCTCGGCAGAAGGGATGTCCATGAAGATAACACGGAAGTTATTGATGAGGAACGGCTTATACAGGCGCGTCATCACCTCGCGGGCTTTCTCGCTCTCGGTACCCACCACCACACGGTCGGGACTCATGAAGTCCTTGATGGCGGCACCCTCCTTCAGGAACTCGGGATTGCTGGCAACGTCAAACGGTACGCTGACACCGCGCTTGTCCAGTTCTTCCTGAATGGCAGCCTTCACCTTCTTGGCGGTACCCACGGGCACGGTGGATTTCGTGACGAGAATGGTGTATTTGTTGATGTGCTGTCCGAACTGATGCGCTACTGCCAGCACGTATTTCAGGTCGGCACTGCCGTCCTCGTCGGGAGGCGTGCCTACAGCCGAGAACACCACCTCCACGTCGTCGAGTACCTCGGTGAGGTCTGTCGTGAAGTGCAGCCTGTCGAACTCAACGTTACGCTTCACCAGCTCCTCCAGTCCTGGTTCATAGATGGGCATGATGCCGTTCTTCAGCTTCGTTATCTTCTCGGCATCCACATCCACACACGTGACGTGAGCACCCATCTCGGCGAAACACGTTCCACTCACCAAGCCCACATATCCTGTACCTACTATTGCTATTTTCATAATGTATAAGTGCTTTTTGCCTGCAAAGGTACGATTTAGTGAGAAGAAAACAAAGAAAACCGTTCTTTTTTTTGTATTTACCACAATTTCTGCTACCTTTGCACCCATAACACATCTCATACATCATACATCACAATGAAACTCATCAGTTGGAACGTCAACGGACTAAGAGCCTGCGAAGGCAAGGGCTTCAGCGACATCTTCAGAACACTCGATGCCGACTTCTTCTGCTTGCAGGAGACCAAGATGCAGGAAGGACAGCTGGACCTGCAGTTTGAGGGATACACATCGTATTGGAATTATGCCGAGAAGAAAGGCTATTCGGGTACTGCCATCTTCTGTCGCCATGAGCCTCTGAGCGTCAAGTACGGCATCGGCATTGCTGAGCACGACCACGAGGGACGTGTCATCACGCTGGAGCTGCCTGAGTTTTTCCTCGTCTGTTGTTACACCCCCAACTCACAGGACGGTCTGAAGCGTCTGGACTACCGCATGCAGTGGGAGGATGACTTCCGCCAATACCTGTTGTCGTTAGACCAGCAGAAGCCCGTCATCCTGTGCGGCGACCTGAATGTAGCGCACGAAGAGATAGACCTGAAGAACCCGAAGACCAACCGCATGAACGCCGGCTTCACCGACCAGGAGCGCCAGAAGTTCACAGAGTTGTTACAGAGCGGTTTTATTGATACCTTCCGCACGCTGTATCCCGAACAGGTCACCTACTCCTGGTGGTCGTATCGTTTCCAGGCGCGCCAGAAGAATGCAGGATGGCGCATCGACTACTTCGTCACTTCCGAACGACTGCGCCCCCACATACAGGATGCCAAGATACACACGGAGATATTCGGTTCGGACCACTGCCCCGTTGAGTTGCAGCTTTTCTGACCTCCCCTACATCGCATAAAAAGCCGACATCAGTCCGGCACGATAGTTCTTGCTGATGTGCAACTCTCGGTTATCGTCCATCGGTTTCTTCAGGATACATACCGAGTCTTGTATCATCTTCACTTGATTGATATTCACAATATAACGCTTGTGAATCTGCACCAAGTCTGTAGAATAGTTCATAATGACATCAGCGGTAGTGCGACGCTTAAGCAAATAGACAGCTCCATCCATACAGATGACTTCCCAGGCTAAGCGCTCTGAGTTGTAACGAAAGAAGGCGGTGTCGGACAAGTGGAGCGTCAGATGCTCATTCACGGAATTGACAACCAACAGCTTAGCGGCGCTCTCCGTCGGCAATGATTTCACATTTGGCCGTTCCGCCAGTTTTTGCTCGTAGTATCGCGTCATCACCTGAGTCAGCTCGTGGACCGTCGGAGGTTTCATCAGATAGTCGAAAGCCTGGCGGCGCAAAGCTTCCAGCAGGTATTTGTCATGTCCGGTATAGAAGATGACTTTAGTTTCGGGCCTTAACTCATCACGTATCTCCGTCCAGAACTGCAAGCCCGACATGGAGGGTAGTTCAATATCAAGAAACACCATGTCAGGGTCGGCCTTGACGATGAGCCGTCTGGCATCCTTCGAGTCTGTTGCCGTTCCTACGATTTCTACGGAGAAGTCTGCTTCCAGCATGTGCCGCAGTATCTCAACCGCTGCGTGATTATCGTCGATGATAAATACCTTTGTCAGTTTTCGATTATTCATACCGTTGCCATGTTATAGTCGAAGGCGTCAGGTAAGAGCAGCCACGAGCGACAGCCTCCCTCCGGGACGTTGCTGATGCCGAAAGAGATCTGTTGCTGGTTGTTTTCATTAAGCAACTGTATGGTCTGTCTCACCACCTTCATTCCTGTATGCTCTGAATATGACGGTTTCAAGCCTTGTCCGTCATCAGTCACTTCAATCAATGTCGCGTCTTGCTGTCGTGATGCTGCAACCGTCAAGTGTCCGCCCTGACGACGCAGACCGTGCTTGACGGCATTCTCCACAAAAATCTGTATCGTCATGGCGGGCAGATAGACTTTGTCTGGTTCTACCTTGGCATCTATCTCTTTGGTATAGGTAAAGTTGCCCGCTATTTGCTTTCCTTCCACAGCTACATAATAGTCAACGAACTCTAGTTCTGCCGCGAGCGTTGTCTTGAGGTTGTCGGCCTGTTCCACGCCTCTGCGCAACAATTGTGTCAACAGCGTCAAGTCTACTTCCCGGCCTTGCATCTGCGCCAGCATCTCGTGAGTCAGTGCATTGTAAATAAAGTGTGGTGTGATGCGGTTTCGGGTGTTCTCCATGCGTAAAGACATGATTTGCTGGCGTACCGTCATGTTGCGTATATGCTGGCGACGGCGCACGAACAAGGCGAGCACGACGAGCAGTATGATGGTCAGCACCGCCAGTGCCAGCAGGACCCACGCCATGCGTCCTTGCATTCGCTCGCGGTCAATGACACGCTGCTGCTCGACCAACTGTTTGTCGTGTTCATATTCCATCAGCTGTGCATTCATCTGCATTTGCCCCTTCACGTTCTGTATGGAGTCGTTCAGCTGTTGCCATTGCCGCCGCGTGTCATAGGCGGCCTTATGGTCACCGATACGATTCATCAACATCTCAATGGCCTTCAGTCTTAGCACCTTGGCAGCAGGTATCGCCACGTCGCTGCCTTCGTTGTCTCTGACCATACGCAATGCCTCGTCGTAACGTTTCTCGAGCATCAGCAGTTCTATCTTCTGCGTCTCTAAATAATACAGGAAGGGAGCGTAGTCGACCGACCGGAAGAACGGCTCGCAATGATCTATGAGGATGCGGGCAGAGTCTGCCTTCCCCAGACAAGTATATATTTCGCCCAAATTGCTGAGCGCAGTATAATAGTCCCACTGCTTGTCCTTGTTGTCGCGCACCAGTTGCGTAGCCTGGATGAAATAGTCGCGCGCTGCTTCATATTGCTGTTGGAAATAGCAGTCGTTACCTCTATTATTATAATAGATGAACTGGTCGCCCTTCGACATCTGAGGCAGAAACGTCTCCAGTCGCTTCCACCACAGTCGGCTGTGCTGGTAGTCGCCCATAAAGCTATAAGCCGTACCGATGCCCAGCATCAGCGGTATCTTCTTCTGCTCGTCAAGTCCTATCGAGTCGGCGGTTTTCAGTGCTTGCAGATAGCCGTCTGCACAATAGTCCAGCTGACCTGTCTGACGATAGAAGTCTGCGCGGTTCGCCATAGCCAGCATGCGTTGCTCGTCCACTCCCCGCAGGCCCTGCATCTCTTTGATGGCCTGTTCCGTATATACGATGCCAGAGTCTGGACGTCCCTTGATGGCTGCATGCCAGACGCCCTGCGCGTTGAGCCACTCAGCGCGCAGCAGTCTGATGTCATCGCTCCTGTCGTTCTTATGTTGTTCAAGAAAACTACCAATGCGTCTGTTGACGGCCTCCATCGAGTCGCCCTGCATCCGTTCATACCACATCTTCAGCGAGTCTATGGACTGCTGCATTGGCAAAGCCTGTCGGCGATTGTCACCGCAGGCTGCCAATAGCAGTGCCACAACTATAATTATTATTCGCACTGGTTTCATATCCGCTACAAAGATATAAAAAATTCTTTATATGACCAAATAATCTTCAACATCCGTGAGAGCTTCGTCATGTTTTTTTTAAGTTTTGAAACTAAAAAATTTCCCTTTTAAATTCCGATTTCTTCCATTCTGCACCAATTTATCCCTCTCAGCGCGAAAGCGCCTAAACGTCAATATAAAAAAGACAGCAAGAGCACTGCTACGTGGTTCGTTGAAGAAAACGGGGCTTTGGTTGATTTATTTTCTTTTTTCGGGTACTGACGTTTAACTTTGCGTCATGAAAAGTAACATTGTCTTATATAATAAAAGGTGAGGAATTGCGTTTATATGTATTGGATGAAACAACAGTCTCGACAAGAGAACCTAATGTACTTAACGATGTGGGTCATGCTCTTTGTGGCTCCCATCCTCAGTCTGTATGTGCGTTCGCTGAACGATGACAACATCGTGTTCCAATGGAATGAGATATGGATGATATGGCAGAAGTTCGCGGTATTCCTGCTGCTCTTTCTGGTTCATAACTTTCTGCTGGCGCCCCTATTGGTGTATCAGCACAAACGCGTGTTGTACTTCGCCATCACGTGCAGCATACTGGCAGTCTTCACTGTCTATCAGTGTACTACACGGCCTGACGACATGAGGCCCAGACGCCACCACCCGATGGAGATGCGTGAAGACAGGCACGGCATGGATATGGACAGGGACGGACGGCCACACTTCGGAGAAGAAGACCGCCCCATGCACCGGCACAAGCATCCAAAGATGAGACACAACGGACCGCCGCTGTTCATCGGCGAACATGACATCATTGCCGTGGTGATGCTCATCCTGATGTTTGGCATGAACGTCGGCATCAAGGGGTTCTTCAAGAGTCGTGAGGACCACAAGAAACTGGTAGCACTGGAGAAGGAGAACCTGGCACAACAGCTGGAGTACCTGAAATACCAGATCAACCCGCACTTCCTGATGAATACGCTCAACAACATCCATGCCCTGATAGACATCGACCCCGAGAAAGCACAAGAAACGGTGCTGGAACTGTCGAAGATGCTACGCTTCATCTTGTACGAAGGCGACAAGAACGGCGTGCCGCTGAGCAAGGAGTTTGAGTTCATACGCACCTACATCACCCTGATGCGACTGCGCTATACCGACAAGGTGAGCATCAGTGTCGAACTGCCGCAAGAGGCTCCCGACAAGACGGTGCCGCCGCTGATACTCATCAGCTTCATCGAAAACGCCTTCAAGCACGGCATCAGCTATCAACACCCGTCGTTCATCGACATACGCGTTGATACGGCACACGAAAGGCTGCGATTCCGGTGCAGGAACTCAAAAGCCGAGAAATCCAATCAAGAGAAAGGCGGCGTAGGACTCGCCAATGTGAAACAAAGACTGCATTTACTATATGACAACAACTTTACGCTGACAATACAGGACGAGACAGACGTCTATAACGTTGAACTAATCATACCACTGACATGAAAATACGTTGCATGGCCATCGACGATGAGCCGTTAGCACTTCAGCAGCTTGCCGCCTACATTGGCAAAGTGCCTTTCCTGGAACTGGTAGTAGAATGCCAGAGTGCCATCAAGGCGCGCGAGTTTTTAGAGCACGACACCGTCGATGCCATCTTCTGCGACATCAACATGCCCGACCTTAACGGCATGGACTTTGTGAAGTCGCTGACCTGTGCACCACTCGTCGTCTTCACCACCGCCTACGCCGAATACGCCATCGAGGGCTTCAAGGTTGCTGCCGTCGACTATCTGCTGAAGCCCTTTGGCATGCAGGACTTCCTGCGGGCAGCCAACCGGCTTAAATCGAGAATGGAGAACACACCCCCAGCCGCTCAACCTGCAGCGCTCGCTCCTAAAGATGACGACACCATCTTCCTCAAGACCGAATATCGCATCGTGAAAGTCAGCATCGCGGACATTCGCTACATCGAGGCCATGAGCGAGTATCTGAAGGTATTCCTGGAGGGCGAGGCGAAACCCATTGTCACCCTGTTGTCGATGAAAAAGATTGAGGAGCGACTGCCTGACAACTTCATGCGCATACACCGCTCTTACATCATCAACCTGACAAAGATACAGGAGGTGAACAAGAATCGCGTCATCATGGATAATGACACCTACCTGCCCGTAGGCGATATGTACAAAGAGGCGTTCCAACAGTATCTTGACACGAAATTTCTTGGCAAATAGATTTATTTTTCGTACCTTTGCCAGCCGAAACAAAATAGAAAAGGAAAGAGAAATGAAGAAATGCTTAACACTCTTGCTGGCTGCCATGCTGGCACTGCCCACCTTCGCACAGTTTAACAACAGCCGCGAACGCAGCCGCTACAACCATAGCGACACCGAGCGCTATTACGGTCTGCGTCTGGGCATCAACTCGGCAACGCTGAATAGCGACATGGTACAGATGGACATGAACGCGCGTGTCGGACTCTCGCTGGGAGCCGTCTATGGCATGCAGCTGGCGAATTCGACTCCGCTGTGGCTGGAGGCGGGCTTGTTCTACTCAGAGAAGGGCGGCAAGCAGAATACTCCTGAGAACGCTGCCATAGACCACATAAGTTGTAGGCTGACCTATCTGGAAGTCCCCGTCGTCGTAAAGTATGGTTTCGACGTTGCCGACGACCTCTACATACAGCCCTTCCTGGGTGGATTCCTGGGTATTGGCATTGCTGGAAAGACGAAGGTTTACACCAATGATGTCAGCCTGCGCGAGTCTGGCAGCTCATACAGCAGAATCAGTGTCAACGGCATCAAGGATGCCGTCTACCCTGGAATGAACCGTCTTGACGGTGGTTTGCGCTTTGGCTGTGGCTTGGAATATCAGATGGTGTATGTGGAGGCGGGTTTAGAATTCGGACTTGTGAACATCGGCAAGGATGACTTCGACGCTGTGCGCACGCAGAACCTGTTTATCAATGCGGGTGTGAATTTTTAACTTTGCGGGGAAACCGCAAAGCACGGGGG